>DASVTJ010000233.1:0-2007 GCA_036387635.1 Duganella sp. | reverse complement strand
ACACCGGTGCCGGCCGGTACCGGCGCGCGTGCCGGCGACGCCGGTGTCGTCACCAGCTCGAACGTCGTCGTCAACCCGGCGCCGGCCTATGCCGGCCAGCCGGTGTATGCCGCGCCGCCGGTATATGTGGCACCACCGGTGTATGTACAGGATCCGTTCTGGTATCCGCCGGTCTCGATCGGCCTGGGTTTCAGCTTCGGCCGCAGCTGGGGCGGGGGACGTCACTATCACCATGGCGGGTATCGCCGCCGTTGATGCAGGGCGCCGTTCCATCGCGCCGCCGCAAAAATGCACCAAAACAGGGAGGCCGCACAGCATTGTGCGGCCTCTTTTTTTGCGGCTTTATACAGGGGTTTTCTTACCCATTACTTACGGTCGGCACCGGTTTTTATTATGTTGTTGGCATGGTGCGGCGCGTCATGACAATCGATTGCTGTTGGCCAGTTGCTATCCTACAATGGGTCGGTCGATGGCCCGGCAGCGGGATTTCCTGTAGCGGGTTCAACGTCACGCATGACCAAAAACATACTACGGAGACGGCAATGAATTTCAAGTTGAAAGCATTGGTTGCAGGGGTAGCACTGGGTTTTTCGATGTCCGGCATGGCGGCGGAACCGATCAAGATCGGCGTGTCCGGTCCGTTCACGGGCGGCTCGGCGCCGATGGGCGTGTCGATGCGTGACGGCGTCAAGCTGGCCGTCACCGAGATCAATGCCGCCGGCGGCGTCCTCGGGCGCCAGATCCAGCTGGTCGAGCGCGACGACGAAGCCAAGAACGAACGCGGCGTGCAGATCGCCCAGGAGCTGATCAACAAGGAACGCGTCGTCGCCACCGTGGGCTACATCAACACCGGCGTTGCCCTGGCCTCGCAGCGCTTCTACCAGCAGGCGCAGATCCCGGTGATGAACAACGTCGCCACCGGCTCGGTCATCACCCAGCAGTTCGCCACCCAGCCGACCAATTTCGTCTTCCGTAATTCCGCCAGCGACGCCATTCAGTCGCAGATGATCGTCGACGAGGCCATCGGCCGCCGTGGCTTCAAGAAGGTCGCGATCCTGGCCGACTCCACCAACTACGGCCAGCTGGGCCGCGCCGACCTCGAAAAGGCGCTCGAGAAGAAAGGCATCAAGCCGGTCGCCGTCGAGAAATACAACCTGCAGGACGTCGACATGACCTCGCAGCTGCTGAAGGCCAAGCAGGCCGGCGCCGAAGCCGTGCTCACCTACGGCATCGGCCCCGAACTGGCGCAGATCGCCAACGGCATGGAAAAACTGGGCTGGAAAGTGCCGATGGTCGGCAGCTGGACCCTGGCCATGGCCAACTTCGTCGACAACGCCGGCAAGAACGGCGAAGGCACGCGCATGCCACAGACCTTCATCCAGGACGCCAACACGCCCAAGCGCAAGGCCTTCATCGACGCCTACGCCAAGGCCTATAACCCGCCGAGCGGGCGCATGCCGTCGGCCGTGTCGGCAGCCCAGGGCTACGACTCGATCCTCCTGCTGGCCGCGGCCATCAAGCAGGCCGGTTCGACCGAAGGACCGAAGATCGTCGCCGCGCTGGAAAACCTGAATACCAAGGTCGAGGGCGTCGTCGCCACCTACGACAAGCCATATACCAAGACCGACCACGAAGCCATCAACTTCAACAACACCGTGTTCGGCGAAGTGCGCGGCGGCCGCGTGATCCACGCAAAGTAAGGCTGCATGACCGTGTGATCGTGGCCGGCCGGATCGATCCTGGCTGGCCATTTTCTTGTTGACGGGGCGCCGCCCGCTGCGCGTCCCAAGCTCGCCTTTAGTGGACATCATGGATATTCTCCTGCAACTGGTCTTCAGCGGAATCGCGCTCGGCATGATCTATGCCGTCGTCGCCTTCGGCTATCAACTCACCTTCGCCACTTCCGGCACCCTCAATTTCGGCCAGGGCGAGGCGCTGATGCTCGGCGCCCTGGTCGGCCTTTCCTTCGTCGGCGG
Organism: Duganella sp.; assembly: GCA_036387635.1. Classification (GTDB taxonomy): domain Bacteria; phylum Pseudomonadota; class Gammaproteobacteria; order Burkholderiales; family Burkholderiaceae_D; genus Rugamonas. The sequence goes on along the minus strand of DASVTJ010000233.1, from coordinate 31 downwards.
CATCCACGGCGGCCCCTACATGAGCTACTGG
>DASVTJ010000232.1:0-5795 GCA_036387635.1 Duganella sp. | reverse complement strand
TGTGCCGCTGGTGGTGTCGCCTTGGGCGTATTCCACTTACCGGGGCAGCTGACGGTAGCCATGCATGCGCCATCGGCGGCTCATGGCGGATTACGGCGTGCCGCCTAATCCGCCCTCCGGGTCGGAAAGCGCATAAAATGCTCACTATGACCGAATCCCATTCCGCGCTCGAAGCGTCCTTTTTGCAGCAAGCCGTTGAACTGCACCAGCAGGGCCGCCTGCAACCGGCGCAGGCGCTGTACCGACAGGTGATCGAACTCAATCCGCGCCAGTTCGACGCGCTGCATCTGCTGGGCGTGATCGCGCGCCAGCAGGGCGACGCGGCACAAGCCATCGCGCTGATCTCGCAGGCGATCGAGATCGACGGCCAGCAGGCCAAGGCCCACGCCAACCTGGGCGTGGCGCTGATGGACGCCGGCAGGGCGCAAGACGCGCTGGCCAGTCACGAGCGCGCAATCGCCCTGCTGCCCGATTACGCCATGGCCTGGAGTAATCGCGGCAATGCGCTGCGCAAGCTTGGCCGGCCGGACGAGGCGCTGCAAAGCTATCAGCGCGCGCTGGAAATCCAGCCCGATTACGCCGAGGCGCACTGCAACCGCGCCATTGTGCTACAGGAGCAGGCTCGCTACCTGGAAGCGCTGGGCGCGGCCGAAGATGCGCTCAACATCAAGGACCGCTACGCCGAGGCGTGGTTCGCGCGCGGTAACGCGCTGCACTGCCTGCGCCAGCTGCCGGATGCGGTCGAAAGCTTCGACCGCGCCATTCATCTGCGCCCGCAGTGGGCGGAGGCCTATAGCGCGCAGGGTTCGAGCCTGTTCCGGCTAGGCGAATTCGACGCGGCGCTGGACAGCTACGACCGCGCGCTGGCGCTCAAGCCGGATCACGCGCTGGCGCATTACCATCGCGGCAATGCGTTGCGTGCGCTGGAGCGCAACGACGAGGCGATCGCCGCCTATCGCGCCGCGCTGGCGCATGGCGACAACCCGGAGACCATCGCCTTCGCGCTGGCCTCGCTCGGCGTCGGCGAAACGCCGGCGGTGCTGCCGGCCGAATATGTGCGCTCGCTATTCGACCAATACGCGAATCACTTCGACGAGCATCTGGTAAAGGTGCTTGATTATCAAACACCGGCTTATCTGGACGGGATGCTGCGACGCGTGGCGCCGGCGACCGATCTTGACACTTTGGACATCGGCTGCGGCACCGGCCTGTGCGCCCCGTACCTGAAGGCTTACTCGCGGCGTCTCGACGGCGTCGACCTGTCGCAACAGATGCTGGACAAGGCGGCCGAACGCGGCGGCTACGATGAACTTGCCTGCGCCGATCTGATCACTTATCTGGACGGTTATACCGACCATTGGGACTTGGCGGTTGCCGCCGACGTATTCGTCTACATCGGCGACCTGGCGCCGGTGTTCCAGCGCGTGCACGGCGCGCTGCGGCCTGGCGGGCGCTTCTGTTTTTCCGTCGAAGCCGGCCATGATGCCGACTTTACGCTACTCCCGACCAATCGCTACGCGCACTCGCCGGCGTATCTCGAACGCCTGGCCAATGCCACCGGTTTCGACATTCTGGCGGCCGAGCCGCTTGCCGGGCGCAAGGAAGACGGCGCGACCATCGCCGGCCACGCCGTGATTCTGCGCAGTCTCAAGTAAATTCATTGTTACCGCATGAAACTAGTCCAGCTTGCACCTGACTCATCCTTGCCTTAAAATTCATAGCTCAATCCGCACTGGATCGGCAGTCGCCATACGCCGGCCAGTTTCCCCAGACTCTTTACGGTGACTCTTGCATACCGTGCCCTTATGGGTGCAGCTTCTTGCACTCGCACTCCTGATCCTGTGTTCGGCCTTCTTCGCGATGGCGGAAACCGCCCTGATGGCGGCCAACCGCTATCGCCTGCGCCACGAGGCCAAGCGCGGCAGTCGCGCCGCGATCACCACGCTGTGGCTGCTCGACCGCACCGACAAGCTGCTGTCGCTGATCCTGATCGCCAACACGCTGGTCAACGCCATGGCTACCGCGCTGGTGACGTCGATCGCCATCGAATACTTCGGCCACGACGACAACGTCATCATCATTTCCACCGGCGTGGTGGCGTTCCTGCTGATCGTGTTCGCGGAAATCTCGCCGAAGATGATCGGCGCCACCTACCCGGAAAAGATCGCGCTGCCCACCAGCGTCGTGCTGCGGCCGCTGATGGCGCTGTTCAAACCGGTGATCTGGTTCGTCAACCTGTTCGTCACGCAAGTGCTGGGGTTGCTGCGCATGAAGGCCGGCGCGCACTTGCAGGACGCGCGCGTGTCGCCCGAGGAGTTGCGCTCGATCGTGCTCGAAGGCGGCAACTTCATTCCGCAAAAGCACAAGAGCATCCTGCTCAATCTGTTCGACCTGGAAACCATCGTGGTCGAGGACATCATGACGCCGCGCTCGCAGATCGAGGCGCTGGACCTGGAACAGTCGGTCGAGCAGATCAAGCGTGAGCTGACCACCTGCTACCACAACAAGCTGCCCGTGTATGAAGGCGAGATCAACCGCATCGTCGGCATCTTGCATGTGCGCAAGGCCGTGGCGCTGCTGAACCAGGAAGAGGAATTGACGGTCGAGCATTTCCGCGCGCTGTTGACGACGCCATATTTCATCCCGCAGGACACCGGCGTCTTCACGCAGTTGCAGTATTTCCAGGAACGCAAGGAGCGCCTCGGCATCATCGTCGACGAGTACGGCGAGGTGCAGGGCCTGGTCACCTTGGACGACATCATCGAGGAAATGATTGGCGAATTCACCACGTCGATGCCGGGCGACGCCCGCGCCGACAGCTTCGCCTGGAACGACGAGGGCGAGTGCCTGCTCGAAGGCGCGACGGCGCTGCGCGACGTCAACAAACGCCTGGGCCTGAACTTCCCGCTCGACGGCCCGAAAACGCTGAACGGCATGCTGCTGGAGTTGTTGCAGGAAATCCCGGAGGCGCCCATCAGCATCAAGATCGGCCAGTGCATCATCGAAGTGATCCAGGCACATGATCAATCGATCAAGGTGGTTAAATTGATACGGCCTGGGACCAAACGCGGCGATTGATTGACGCCGCCACGGGGATGACGCAACTGACGAGCGTAAAATCGTTTCGTTGCGGAGACAAACAGCGGACAAGGCTTTACAAAATTAATGCCTCGGAGCATGATTCCTTGATCGCCCGTTCCCTATCAAGATCGATGTATCTATGGCAGCAGTCCACCCCCATGCCGCGCCAGGCGTCCCGCTGCCGGGGTTGGCGCGCGCGTTGCTGCAAGCCGGGCGGCTATCGGCGCTGCAAGCCGAGGCGTTGCAGAAAAAATCCCTGAACGACAAGCTGGCCTTCATCGACGTACTGCTGGGCAGCGGCGTGATCGACGCCCGCGCGCTGGCCGCGTTCTGCGCCGAAACGTTCGCCTATCCGCTGATGGACGTGGCCGCGCTCGACATCGAGGCGTTGCCGGCCAAGGTCATCGACAACAAACTGATGCAGACCCAGCGCGTCATCGCGCTTGCCAAGCGGGGCAACAAGATGTCGGTGGCCATTTCCGATCCGACCAATCTGCAGGCGCTCGACCAGATCAAGTTCCAGACCGAATCCACGGTCGAGCCGGTCATCGTCGCGCACGACGCGCTGCTGCAACTGCTCGCCAGGCTCAACAAGACGAGCGAGCAGAACCTTGCCGACCTTGCCGGCGAGGAAACCGACATCCAGTTCGCCGAGGAGGAAAACGCGGCGGCGGCAGCGGTGGCGGCGGCCGAGTCGCTGCCCAACGATGTCGAGGACGCGCCGGTGGTGCGCTTCCTCAACAAAATGCTGATCGACGCCGTCAACATGGGCGCCTCCGACTTGCACTTCGAACCGTTCGAAAAGTTTTACCGGGTGCGCTTCCGCGTCGACGGCGTGCTGATGGAGCATGCCCAGCCGCCGATCTCGATCAAGGAAAAGCTGGTCTCGCGCATCAAGGTGCTGGCCCGGCTCGACATCTCGGAAAAGCGCGTGCCGCAGGACGGGCGCATGCGCCTGATCGTCTCGCCGACCAAGACCGTGGACCTGCGCATTTCGACCCTGCCGACCTTGTTCGGCGAAAAAACGGTGATGCGCATCCTCGACGCCACGCAGGCGCAAATGGGCATCGACGCGCTCGGCTACGACCCGGACCAGAAGGCCTTGCTGCTCGACGCCATCCAGCGGCCGTACGGCATGGTGCTGGTGACCGGGCCGACCGGCTCGGGCAAGACGGTATCGCTGTACACGTGCCTGAACGTCATCAACAAGCCCGGCATCAACATTTCCACCGCCGAGGACCCGGCCGAGATCAACCTGCCGGGCGTGAACCAGGTCAACGTCAACGACAAGGCCGGGCTCACCTTTCCGGTGGCGCTCAAATCGTTCCTGCGGCAAGACCCGGACATCATCATGGTCGGCGAGATCCGCGATCTGGAGACGGCCGACATCGCCATCAAGGCGGCGCAGACCGGACACATGGTGTTTTCCACGCTGCACACCAACGACGCGCCGTCGACCTTGACGCGGCTGATGAACATGGGCGTGGCGCCGTTCAACATCGCCTCGTCGGTGATCCTGATCACCGCGCAGCGGCTGGCGCGGCGGCTGTGCATCTGCAAGCAACCGGTCGAGATATCGCATGACTTTTTGCTCAAGGCCGGCTTCAGGGAAAACGAACTCGACGGCAGTTGGAAACCCTACGGCCCGGTCGGCTGCGAGCGCTGCAACGGTGGCGGCTACAAGGGCCGCGTCGGCATCTACCAGATCATGCCGATCACGCCGGCCATTGAAAGCATCATCCTGGCGCATGGCAACTCGATGGAAATCGCCGCCAAAGCACAGCAGGAAGGCGTGAAATCGCTGCGCCAGTCGGGACTGGTAAAGGTCAAGAGCGGCTTGACCAGCCTGGAAGAAGTACTCGGCTGCACCAACGAGTAGTCACCACAAACAGCGGCCAACCTGGGATAAAGATCATGGCGACTTCGGGCAACGCAGGCAACCAGGTCAAGGAATCGATCTTCGCCTGGGAGGGCAAGGACAAGACCGGCAAGACCGTGCGCGGCGAGATGCGCGCCGGCGGCGAAGCCGTGGTCAACGTCACGCTGCGCCGGCAAGGCATCATGGTCACCAAGGTCAAGAAGAAGGCCTACCGCAGCGGCAAGCGCATCACCGACAAGGATATCTCGCTGTTCACGCGCCAGTTGGCGACGATGATGAAGGCCGGCGTGCCGCTGCTGCAATCGTTCGACATCGTTGGCAAGGGCCACGCCAATCCGTCGGTGTCCAAGCTGGTGATGGACCTGCGCGCCGACATCGAAACCGGCACCAGCCTGAACCAGGCCTTCCGCAAGTTCCCGCTGTATTTCGACCCGCTGTTTTGCAACCTGGTCGGCGCCGGCGAACAGGCCGGCATCCTGGAAGACTTGCTGACGCGGCTGGCGATCTACAAGGAAAAAACGCTGGCCATGAAGGCCAAGATCAAATCGGCCCTGATGTACCCGATCTCGATTTTGGCGGTGGCGTTCATCGTCACGGCGGTCATCATGATTTGGGTGGTGCCGGCGTTTAAGGAAGTGTTCTCCAGCTTTGGCGCCAACCTGCCGGCGCCGACCTTGTTCGTGATGGCGCTGTCGGAGTTTTTCGTCGCCTGGTGGCACGTTATTTTTTTCAGCATCGGCATGGGCATTTACCTGTTCTTCCGCGCGTGGCAGCGCTCGCTGCAGATGCAGCGCTTCATGGACCGGCTGCTGCTCAAGCTGCCGGTGTTTGGCGA
>DASVTJ010000231.1:0-8502 GCA_036387635.1 Duganella sp. | reverse complement strand
TGATGAACCCGGCCTGCTGATAGGCGCCCGCCACCAGGCTGACGCTGGGCCGGTGCACGCCCAGCATGTCGGCGATGAAATCCTGGGTCAGGAAAAATTCATCGCCGTCGACGCGGTCGTGCGTCATCAGCATCCAGCGTGCGAAGCGCTCTTCGATGTTGTGCAGCCGGTTGCAGGCGACGGACTGCGACACCAACGACAGGTACGCCATCAGATAACGTTGTGCGACGCGCCGCAACGGCGTGTCGTCCTTGATCGCATCGCGGAATGCGCAGGCCGACATGCGCAAGCTGCCGCCTTCGACCTGGCAGATGGTGGTCTCGGTCCATTGCGTGCCGCCGACCAGCAGTTCGAGTCCGAAGAAGCCTTCCTTGCCGATCGTTCCCACCTCGACCGCGGCGCCGCTATGCATATAGGCCAGCACGGAGAGCACGCCCCCGCACGGGAAGTAGACATACTCGGCCGCCTTGCCGCGTTCGCCCACCACTTGTCTTCGATGAAGATGCACCGTTTGCAACTCCGGGGCCAGTTCGCGGTACTCATCGTCGCCGAGGCTGGCAAGCAGGTGGTTGCAGCTGGCGCGGCTGCGGGCAGAAGAGGGCGGCATGGCATATCCTCGCGTTCGGTTCAGGGATAGGGATGGGACCGGCCGCAGGCAGTCTCATTCTGGATAATCGGCACATCCTTGCGCTATGTCAAACGTTCGGCGTTATTTGCCCGGCTCAGCGCGTGTATTCGTCCATATGTCGGAGAGCTTACAGACCGTCTTGTCGGCCCCGACTAGCCTGACCCGTTTCCCATGGCGGAGGCCACATCATGAACAACCGTATTACAAGCAATGTCGATTCCCCGGTGGCACTATGGGGCGGACTCGAATGCACCGTCAACCGCGTACGCGACCAATATTTCAGCCAAATGGAGCGCAATGGCCACGCCGACCGCTTGCCCGACCTCGAGCGTTTCGCCTCGCTCGGCGTCAGCGCCATCCGCTACCCGGTTTTGTGGGAGCGCACCGCGCCCGACGAACTCGCGGATGCCGACTGGAGCTGGTCCGACGCGCGCCTGCCGGCCCTGCGCGAACTGGGCGTGATCCCGATCGTCGGCCTGCTCCATCACGGCAGCGGTCCGCGCCACACCAGCCTGTTGTCAGCCGACTTTGCGGACAAGCTGGCCGCCTACGCCGCGGCGGTCGCGGCGCGCTATCCCTGGGTCGCGTATTACACGCCGATCAATGAACCGCTGACAACGGCACGCTTTAGCGCCCTGTATGGCGTCTGGTACCCGCATGCGAAGGACGATCGCAGTTTCGTGCAGGCTTTGCTCAACCAATGCCGTGGCACCGTGCTGGCGATGCAGGCGATTCGCCGCATCAATCCAGACGCCAAGCTGGTGCAGACCGACGACATCAGCAAGAGCTACGGCACCGAGCCGATGGCTCCGCTGGTGGACTTCTTCAACGAGCGCCGCTGGCTGGGCTGGGACCTGTTGTGCGGCAAAGTCGCCCCCGGCCACGCGCTGTGGGATTACCTGGTCGGCACCGGTGTCGACATGGCGCAGGTGCTGTGGTTTCGCGACAATCCCTGCCCGCCGGACATTATCGGCGTGAATTATTACGCCACCAGCGAGCGCTGGCTGGATCATCGTCTGCACCGCTACCCCGAGGCCTACCATGGCCGCTATCAGGGCAGGTCGTATGCCGACATCGAGACGCCGCGCGTGCTGGCCACGCCGACGCCGGGCATCGGCCCGTTGCTGCGCGAGGTGTGGGACCGCTACGGCTTGCCGGTAGCCGTCACCGAAGCGCATATCGACGCCAACCGCGAGGATCAGCTGCGCTGGCTGCTGGAAGTGTGGAACGCGGCCAACCGCGAACGCCGCGCCGGGGCCGACATTCTCGCCGTCACGGTCTGGGCGTTGCTCGGCTCGTATGACTGGAACTGTCTTGTGTCCGAATGCAAGGGATATTACGAGCCCGGACCGTTCGACGTGCGCGGCAAGTCGCCGCGTCCGACCGCGCTGGCGGCGATGATGCGCGAACTGGCCAGCGGCCGCCCGCTGTCCCATCCGGTGTTGCAAGGGCGCGGCTGGTGGCGCCGGCCCGAGCGTTTATTGGTCAAACCGGTCGCGGCGCCGGCGGCGGTGGCGGACTTGAGCGGCGTGCTCGACGCCGACGGCGCCAAGCGCGCCCAGCCGATTTTGATCGTCGGCGCCAATGGCACGCTCGGCAGCGCGTTCGCCCGGCTCTGCGAGCGGCGCAACCTGGCCTATCGCATCGTCTCGCGCGCCGAAATGGACATGGCCGATCCGGCCGCGGTCGAAGCGGCGATCGTGCGCCACCGGCCGTGGGCGGTCATCAACGCCGCCGGCTACGTCAAGGTCGATCAGGCGGAAATCGACGAGCGCCGGTGCTATCGTGAAAATACACTGGCGCCGACGATTCTCGCGCTCGCCTGCATTCGCAACGATTTGCGCTTCGTCACCTTCTCGACCGACCTGGTATTCGATGGCCAAACCGACCAGCCATATGTGGAGTCCGACGCGGTCGCCCCGTTGGGGGTGTACGGCCGCAGCAAGGCCGAGGTGGAGAAGCGCGTTCTCGATACCGACCCGGGCGCGCTGGTGATACGCAGCAGCGCGTTTTTCGGTCCGTGGGACGAACACAATTTTGTCACCCGGGCGCTCGACGCCATGCAGGCCGGCCGGCCGTTCGCCGCCGCCGACGATCTGGTCGTCTCGCCGACCTACGTGCCCGATCTGGTGCATGCCTGTCTGGATCTGCTGATCGACAAGGAAAATGGCATCTGGCACCTGACCAACGCCACCCCGGTGGCATGGTATGACCTGGTGGGGATGGCGGCGCAGGCGGCCGGCGTCGACACCGCCGGCTTGCATAAGATGCAGGGAAAACAGTCGGTGGGCGGCGCGGCGCGGCCGGCATACAGCGTATTGGGCAGTGAGCGGGCGGTGCTGCTGCCACCTTTGTCGAGCGCGCTGGAGCGTTATGCCGCGTTGCGCGCCGATCCGAACCAGTACCTGGCGGCGCGTTCGAACCAGTAAAGCCTGCCGATGCGCGTCCGTCGGGCGGTGCTCGACGACGCGCAACCGCTCAGCTTTGCACGCGGGGGGTGACGTCGTCCCGCCAACCGCGCAGGCGGTGGATCGCCTCCTCCTTGGCTTTGGCTTCGATCTCGATATAGGGCGCGTGCGCGTAACAGGCGGGCATCACATCGATCATGTCGGCATGCTGGCGGTCGTTGAAGCTGGCGCGGCCGTTGGAGATATGCACCAGCTGCTGCGCCGGGTCGGCCCAGGTGGCGCGCGCCTTGGCCAGCATCTCGGCCACGCTTGGATCGTCGTAGCTCGACAGGCCTTCGTGCACGATGTGGTGGTGGGCGTCGAACACCATCGGCACGCCGCTGCGCGCGCAGACCGCGTGGATCTCGGCGGCGCTGTAGGCGTACTCGTCGTTTTCCAGTCCGAGACGCAGGCGGATCGCGTCCGGCAGCGCGGCAATGCGCTCGACAAGCGCGTCGGCGCGCCCGGCCTTGCCGCCGTGGATTTCCAGCAGCGCCCAGGGCGAGCGCGGCTGTTGCAGAAGGTCCATGATGTCGGCGTGCATCTGCAGGATCTTGACGCTGTTGGCGACCACGCCGGCCGAATCGGAACTGAGCACGACGAATTGATCGGGATGCATCACCAGGCGGATGCCGCCGGCGCGCGCGCGTTCTCCGGCGCCGGCCAGCGCGGGCGCCAGCGGTTGCAGCGCTGCGCGTCCGATGTCCTCGTCGGCGAACGGAAAAATCGACGACAGGATGCGGTACAGGAAAATGCCCTCGCGCTCGCAGTAGCGCAGCGCCGTCTCGAAGGCGGCGAGGTTGTCGCGATAGAGCTTGTCGAGCAGTGCGCGCTGGTCCGGTAGCGCTAGCGCGAGCAGGCGTTTGCGCGTGACGGTTTTGTACCGCACTTCCGTCGATTGGGTAATGCAGACGAGTCCGAGTTCTGGGGGCATGGCCGTGCTCCTTGTCCAGCCATGACTTTAGCAGTTCCAGGCGGCGGGGCGCGCCGGCATGGCCGGGGCGGGGAGCAGTCATTATGGCGAGGTGCAGTACCTCAGCCAGCCTTGCCAAGCGCGGCGCTCGTGGGGTTCCGAAACGAACTGTCACAAAAAAAATCCGCTATCAAAGCGGATTTTTTCATTTCGGGGACACGGGCGATAGCTGAACCACCGAAGCGGGCTCCGATCGTCGCATCGCGTCCCCTGGGGTGCTGATGTTAGCGCTGTGGGACAACGATCACGGTGTCGCCGGTTTTGCCGGTGGCGCCGGCATCACCTTTTGCGCCGTCGTAGCCAGGCGCGCCGACCTCGCCTTTGGCGCCTTCGCTGCCTGCGGTACCCGTGGCGCCGGTGGCACCCATGGCGCCGTCGGTACCGCTGACGCCGGCCTGACCGGTCGCCCCGGTCGCGCCTGGAGCCGCTTCGGCGCCTTTAGCGCCCGTGGCGCCTGTGGCGCCGGGCGCACCGGCGGGACCGGCGACCACTTGCACGACTGGCGGCGGCGTTTCGCGTTGGCATGCCGTGAGGGCGAGGGTAGAGGAGAGCGCGAGCAAGATCAGTGCGTGTTTCATGATAAATCCTTGGTGATGTGCGCCGCTGCGTGCGGAACGGCTCGACGGCGTCGGGCACAAGCTTCGCATGAAGGTATGGCGGTGTGGCCAGCGCCCGCTCCGATCGTCCGATTACTGGACAGTTGGGTGTTGGCGCTGGTCAACTACATGCAGCATGGGTTCTGGCGGCGCTACGGTCCGTACGTTGCCATACATAAAGGATTTCGAATACCTAAAAGCAACGCCTGTCCATTGCCGGGGGCATGGGGATGCCGGGTGGGGAAGGCTTGGGTGTGCCTTGTCCCGCCCTGACTCTAGCTCGAAAGAATGAAGTGCTTCGTCGACAGCTTAATTATCGCGGGTCATCACCCAAGTGCCGGTGGCGCCGGCGCCGTCGCTCCACGTGCCGCTGATTTTCGTCAGCGACTCCGCTTTGCCCGTCAACGTCAGCGCGCTTCCGCCACTGGCCGGCAGCGCAATGCTTACCTGGCCGCTGTTGCTGATCGTGCCATTTCGGGAATAGCCGATATCGGTGGATGTGCCTTGCGAGCACCGCGCAACGATTTCCCCGCCCTCTAAAATAAAGGCGGTGCACGTGCCGTTCAGCTTGCCTGAGTAACTACCTTTCCACAATGGGCTTCCGAAGCGGTCCACCACGAGTACTTGCCGTCCCGACTTCGCATGCGACAGGCCAACCAGTTCGCGGTTCAGCGTATAGACGTAGGAGTCGAGGAAGCCGGTGACGGTTTCTTCAATGGAGCGTTTGATTTCAATACCGGTGTCGATGTCGATCCAGGCGGTCAGCTTGCTGACATGCAGGGACGAGATGGGCGCATTTGTACTGCCAATGAGGTAGTCATCCATTCTCTGTTCGTTCACGGTTGCGACCAGCTTATAGGCTTGGAAGGTACCGGCGGCAACGCTGATGCGCTCGACCGCGACGACCGCCCCTTTGCTAGTCAGTTTGCTGCTGCGTAAAGGATGCCTTGTGCGGCAATCGCGAGTGAATGAGGTGCTGTTGTCCCAACTGACGTTGAGCGCGAGTTTCGCGGGCGGGCCGTACATGGTTGCCGCGTAGGTTGTCGTGCAGGATACTTCTTTGCTTCCCTGATAAACGCCCTTGAGCGTTACGCTGTCATTAAACCAGTCCAGCAACTGATCGCCGTAAAACGTTTTTACTGTCGCGCTGCCGCCCGTCACCTCGGTCGTCAGTTCCGTGTCGTAGGCCGGCTGATAATTGTATTGATTATTGCCATTCGATACATTGTAGCCGGTCATTTTGTACGTCTGGAAATCGCCGACGGTCGGGCTGGTGTTATCCACCGCAACCGCTTGACCGCCACCGCCGGTCCCGATGGCGCCACCGCTGCCGCCGCTCCCACCACCACCACCACCCCCACCCCCACCACCGCCACAAGCGGTCAGCAAACAAGAGATAAGAATGGTGGAAGTGAGACGGATCATGAGGTTTCCTGGAAGTGGCGTTGCACTATGCGGCAACTGTAATTATATTTTTGATATTTCTGCGGACATAAAAAAATCCGCTATCGAAGCGGATTCTTTAATCTTGGTGGCCCGGGGCGGAATCGAACCACCGACACAAGGATTTTCAATCCTCTGCTCTACCAACTGAGCTACCAGGCCAAGGAGCAGAATTATAGCAGCCCCCGCTAAAATTGCAAGGAACAATTTCTCGCGCACACAAACGCTATAATGGGCGGATGAATAAACCATCGTCCCCCGCCGCGCCGCGCGTTACCGACAGTGATATTTGTATCGTTGGCAATGGCGCGATTGCCAAGACCACCGCATTGGGCCTTGCCCAGTCCGGACTGAGCGTGACGTTGCTCACGCCGCCGTCGCCGACGCCAGCACCTGCTGCGCCGGCCGGCCTTGAAGTCAACGCCGGCTGGGACGTCCGCGTCTACGCCCTCAATCACACCGCCCACGCGCTGCTGTCGTCGCTGAGGGTGTGGGACGCGCTCGACGCCGCCCGCGTGGCGCCGGTCGACGCGATGATTATCCAGGGCGACGGCGCCGGCGCGGGCGATCTGTCGTTCGACGCCTACGGCGCCCACGCCGGCACCTTGGCCTGGATACTGGAAGACCGCAACCTTAACCAGGCGCTCGACGCCGCCCTGAAGTTCGCCCGCGACGTCACCGTGGTCCACGGCCGCGCCGCCGCGCTGCTGCGCGACGGCGAGCGCGCCACGGTGCGGCTGGAAGACGGCGCCGCCATCACGGCGCAACTGGTGGTCGGCGCCGACGGCGGCGACTCGTGGGTGCGCGGCCAGTGCGACATCGGCCTCGATTACCGCAGCTACGGACAAAGCGCGGTGGTGACCAACTTCGCGTGCGAAAAGTCGCACCACGGCGCGGCCTATCAGTGGTTCACCGGCGCCGAGGGCATCGTCGCGCTGCTGCCGCTGCCGGGCAACCAGGTCTCGCTGGTGTGGTCGGCGCCCGACGCGCTGGCCGAGAAGCTGCGCGCCGAACCGGCCGCGCGCATCGCCGAGCGCCTGGCCGTCTACGCGGCCGACAAACTGGGCGCGCTCACGCCCTTGCAGCCAGAGCTGGTGCGCGATTTTCCGCTGCGCCTGATCCGCCCGCACGCGATGACGTCGCCGCGCGTGGCGCTGGTCGGCGATGCCGCCCACGTGGTCCATCCGATGGCCGGCCATGGCATGAACCTGGGCTTTGCCGACGTGGCGCAGCTGATGAAAACCCTGGGCGAGCGCGAAGCGCAGCGCGGCGTCGGCGACGACCGCGTGCTGGCCCGCTACGCGCGCGCGCGCAAGGAAGATGTGCTGCTCATGCAGCTGACCACCGATGGCCTGGCGCGCCTGTTCGGCACCGACATCGAGCCCTTGCGCGTGGTCCGCAATTTGGGATTAAACTTGTTGAATAAATTACCTGTGCTGAAGCGCCGCCTGATCTCGCATGCCATGGGCAAGTGAGCATGGCTTGTGTTTGCGCGTCAGGCGCGCGGGAAACCGCCGCATGGTCTATCAGTAGTCACCGGAGATGTCATGAAAAAGAGTAAGTTCGTTTTGCTGTTGCTGTCAGTGTTGATGGCGTCCTGCGGCCAAGCCCAGACCTCGCCGACCGAGGAAGAAGTCAAGAAGCTGGTCGAACCGCGCCTGGGCGAGGGCGTCAAGGTCGACTCGGTCAAGGCCACGCCTTACGCCGGCCTCTATGAGATTCGCATGGGTAACGAGATTTTGTACACCGATAAAACCGGCACCTACGTCTTCAACGGCCATATCTTCAACCTGACCACCGGCAGCGATCTGACGCGCGAGCGCATCGACGACATCAACAAGATCAAGTTCTCCGATCTGCCGCTGGACAAGGCCATCAAGACCGTCAAGGGCGACGGCTCGCGCGTGATCGCGGTGTTCGAAGATCCGAACTGCGGCTACTGCAAGCAGTTCCGCAAGACCACGCTCAAGGACGTCGACAACGTCACCATCTACACCTTCATGTACAACATCCTGCGCGAGGATTCGTTCACCAAGTCGGCCGGCGTATGGTGCTCCCCGGACCGCAACAAGGCTTGGGACGACTGGATGCTGGACAATAAGACCCCGGCCACCGCGGCCGAGTCGTGCAAGACCCCGAACCAGGACGTGCTGGCGCTGGGGCGCAAACTGGGCGTGACCGGCACGCCGTCGATCTTCTTCGCCGACGGCTCGCGCATCCCCGGCGCGGTCGACACCAAGGCGATCGAAGCGAAGTTCGCCAAAATTAAGTAGTCGTCTCGCAGTAAGGCAGCACACCAGCGGCACCCAAGCGGCGCGGCCTGAAAAGGACCGCGCCGTGAATTTATAAAAAATATACCAAACTAGTATCCCTCCAGGAGTAGTGAATGATCACCTTGAATATCAACGGCAAGGA
>DASVTJ010000230.1:0-11502 GCA_036387635.1 Duganella sp. | reverse complement strand
CGTCTCGGCATCTTCGGCCACTCGATGGGCGGCCACGGCGCGCTGACGATGGCGCTGAAACGCCCGGACGTCTTCCGTTCGGTGTCGGCGTTCGCGCCGATCGCGGCGCCGTCGCGCTGCCCATGGGGCCACAAGGCCTTCATCGGCTACCTTGGCGACGACACGGGCGCCTGGGCGCAGTACGACGCCAGCCTGTTGATGGCCGAGCTGCAAACGCCCTTCCCCGCCGGGATTTTGATCGACCAGGGATTGGGCGACAAATTCCTGGCCGAGCAGTTGTATCCGGAAGCGTTCGAGGAAGCCTGCCAGGGCGCCGCGCAGCCGCTGGAACTGCGGCGGCATGCGCGCTACGACCATGGCTACTACTTCATCGCGACGTTCATGGAAGACCACATCCGCTTCCACGCCCGCAATCTGCGCAAACCAGGAACCCCGGCTAAAGTTTGATTTCGGTGCCGAGGCGCGCGAGGAATTGCGCCAGCCACGCCGGATGCGCGGGCCACGCGGGCGCGGTGATGAAATTACCATCGGTGACCGCCTGGTCGACCGGGATGTCGGCGTAATTGCCGCCGGCGAGTTTGACCTCCGGCGCGCAGGCCGGATAGGCCGATATCGTTTTGCCGTTGATGACTTGCGCCGCCGCCAGCAGCTGGGCGCCATGGCACACGGCGGCGATCGGTTTTTCGGCCTTGGCGAATTCCTGCACGATGGCGATCACGCGCGGATTGAGGCGCAGGTATTCGGGCGCGCGGCCGCCGGCGATCATCAGCGCGTCGTATTGCGCGACGTCGACGTCGTCGAAGCTGGCGTTGAGCGCGAACAGGTGGCCCGGCTTTTCGGTGTAGGTCTGGTCGCCTTCGAAATCGTGAATCGCGGTTTTGATGGTGTCGCCGGACTGCTTGCCGGGACAGACCGCGTGCACCGTATGGCCGACCATTTGCAGCGCCTGGAACGGCACCATGGTCTCGTAGTCTTCCGCAAAGTCGCCCGTCAGAAATAGAATTTTCTTGGCTGCCACGATATATCCTTTCGAGAAGGGTTAAAAAAGGAAGGGCCGCGACGTCGCCGTCACGGCCCTCCGATACTAACCCGATTCGTCCGGGGACGCCGGGACGCTTACGCGGTGCCCGCCGCCTTGGCGATCACCGTGCGGATCGTGCCCGCCAGCTCCTCGGCCGAGAACTTGGCCACGTAGGCGTCGGCGCCGACGCCCTTGACGTGGTCCTCGTTGGTCTTGCCCGACAACGACGAGTGGATCACCACCGGGATCTTGGCGAAGCGCGGGTCCTGTTTGATCAGGCGTGTCAGCGTGAAGCCGTCCATCTCCGGCATCTCCAGATCGGTCAGCACCATCGCCACGCGGTCGGTGATGGCCACGCCTTCGGCCTTGGCGCCGTCGGCGATGTGCTGCAGGCGCTCCCACGCTTCCTTGCCCGACTTGGTCATGATGAAGTGGACGCCCATCGCATCGAGGCCCTTTTCGATCAGGTTGCGCGCGACCACCGAATCGTCGGCCGCCAGGATCACGGCGCCCGGCTTGAGCAGCACTTTCGGGCCGATGGTTTCCGGGTCGATGTCCTTGCCTTCGGGCGGCACCAGCTCGCGCAGGATGGTTTCGACGTCGAGCACTTGCGCCAGGCGGGTGTTCTGCACGTCGCCATCGACACGCGCGATGCTGGTGACCTTGCCGCCGGCCGTGCCTTCGGCGGTCAGCACCTGGCTCCAGTCCAGGCGCACGATTTCGTCGACCGACTCCACCGCAAACGCTTGCGTGGTGCGCGCAAATTCGGTGACCAACATGATATTCAGACCGGTTTTTGGGGTCACACCGACGATGCCCGGCAAATCGAGCACGGTGATGATTTGACCGCGGAGATTGACGACGCCCAGCATATGTGGCGGGGACCCGGCCACTGCGGTAACTTCCGGCATCGCGACAATCTCGCGGATTTTGAAGACGTTAATACCAAACAACTCGGAGTGTTGACCGCTGGCGTCGCCGCCCAGGCGGAACAGTAGCAGTTCGAACTTGTTGGAGTTTGTTAAATTGCTGCGTTCATCCACTTCCTGCTGAACTGATTTCATAGATTCTTCTCCATCGGGGTCCGCTGACTGGAAAAAGCCCACTGCGGGCCTGCTTCCATTGCCGATCCAGTATAACGGGCGCAACCACGTTGCGACACATTTCAGGGGATGGATATTGATTTAAAGCACGATTTACAACGGTTGGTCGTGGCAAAACGACGAAACATTGCCAATAAAAAAAGAAACCTCGAGGGTTTCTTTTCGCAAGCCTGATGGCTATTTTTGATCGCCATACCATCGCGTTACGACGGCATAGACTAAATTTGGAGCGGGAGGAGAGTCTCGAACTCTCGACCTCAACCTTGGCAAGGTTGCGCTCTACCAACTGAGCTACTCCCGCGGAGAGCAGCGATTATGACAGAAACCGTGCTGTTTTGCCAGTGCTCGCCACCAACTTTTTTCGCTCCGCACGATAGTGTAAGCTTCATAGCGTTTTGCAATAAAAAGGACGGGAATGGATTCGATCGAAGTGGTGTTGGCGATGTTGCTGGCGGTGGTGGCCAGCGCCTATTTGAAGCGGATGCTGCCGCCGGCGATACCGCTGCCGCTGGTGCAAATCGCGCTGGGCGCGCTGATCGCGGCCAAGTCGTCGCACGGTGTCGATCTGGAGCCGGAGCTGTTCTTCCTGGCGTTTTTGCCGCCGCTGCTGTTCCTCGACGGCTGGCGCATTCCCAAGAGCGGCCTACTGCGCGACAAGGGCACGATCCTGGAGCTGGCCTTCGGTCTGGTGATCTTCACCGTCGTCGGCGCCGGCTTCCTGATCCACTGGCTGATTCCGGCGATGCCGCTGCCGGTCGCCTTCGCGCTGGCCGCCATCATCTCGCCGACCGATCCGATCGCGGTCAGCTCGATCGCCTCGAACACGCCGATTCCCAAACGCCTGATGCACATCCTCGAGGGCGAATCGCTGCTCAACGACGCCAGTGGCCTGGTGTGCTTCCGCTTCGCCGTCGCCGCCGCGATGACCGGCAGCTTCTCGGTCGGCACCGCCGCCCTCACCTTCGTCTGGCTGGTGGTGGTCGGCCTGGCCGCCGGCGTCGGCGTGACATTGGCCGTGACGTGGGCGCAGCGCTGGCTGTCGCGCCGCTTCGGCGAACCGGTCGGCTCGCCGATCCTGGTCAACCTGCTGATGCCGTTCGGCGCCTACCTGGTGGCCGAGCGCCTGCACGCCTCCGGCATCCTGGCCGCCGTCGCCGCCGGCGTCACCATGAGTTACGTGGAGCTGAGCGGCCACGCGCTGGCCAACACGCGCATCCAGCGGTCGGCCGTGTGGGACACAGTGCAGTTCGCGCTGAACGGTGTGATGTTCGTGCTGCTGGGCGAACAGCTGCCGGACATCTTCCGCGGCGCCAGCCTGTCGATTGAGGAAAGCGGCCACCTGAATCCGTGGTGGCTGGCCATCTACGCGTTCGCCATCACGGCCGGCTTGCTGGTGTTGCGCATGGCGTGGGTGTGGACGTCGCTGCGGCTGACGATCTTCAAACAGAAGATCCGCCAGCAGGAGCGCCAGAAGATCAATCCGCGCCTGCTGCTGGCGACCACCTTGGCCGGCGCGCGCGGCACCATCACGCTGGCCGGCGTGCTGACGCTGCCGCTGGCCCTGCCCAACGGCGATCCGTTCCCGGCGCGAGCGCTGACGATTTTCCTGGCTTGCTCGGTGATCCTGATTTCGCTGCTGACCGCCAGCATTGCGCTACCGCGCCTGTTGGCCGGCATGACCTTCCCCGCCGAGCCGGAAGATCAGATCGAGGAAGACCTGGCGCGCCGCGAGGCCGCCAACGCCGCCATCACCGCCATCGAGAAGACACAGGTGGAGCTGATGGAAGCAAAAAACTGCGTCGACCCCGAGGTGTATCCGCACGCGGCGGCGCGTGTGATCGCTTTCTACGAACATCGGCTCAAGGAAGTCGACCGCGACGACGACTCGGTGTGGCGCAAGACCGACCACGCCGAAAACGAATTGCGGCTGGCGGCGCTGGCGGCCGAGCGCAAGACCGTGTTCGATCTGGCGCGCACCGACCGCATCTCCGACGCCATCTCGCGCAAGCTGGTACGCGAAATCGATTTGATGGAAACCCGCTACCGGTAAAACAGCCATGCGACCGACACGTACGCAAACCATCATCACGGTCGCCTGGGTGCTTTTCTGGCTGTTGATGACCACCACCGCCGTGCAGGAGTACTGGCGCGAAAACGATCACGGCGTGTGGAAACCGATCCTGTGGGAGACATCGTCGGCCTTCACCGCCACGCTGCTGATCCTGGCGCAGCGCCACTTCACGCGCAGGTACGATCATTTGATCTCGTCGCCGCTGCGCTGATTCGCGCGCCAGCTGGCTTGGCTGCCGGTGTACTGGGTGGTCTTCGTGCCGGTCGCATTCGGCATCCGGCATGCGGTGTACGCGCTTGCCGGCGAAACCTACTTGCATACGACGTGGCCCGAGATCTATCTGTATGAAGACGTCAAGATGACCGTCTTCTTTTTCATCTTCGCCACCATCACCTTTGGCGTCCTGTCTTATCACGCCATGCTGAACGAAAAGCTGCGGGTGGAGCGCATCAACGCGTCGCTGCGTGAGGCGCAGTTGCTGCGCCTTACACAGCAACTGCAACCGCACTTCCTGTTCAACGCGCTCAATACCATCTCGTCGCTGATGCACACCGACGTGGCGCGCGCCGACGCCATGCTGATCCAGCTGGCCGACGTGCTGCGCGCCACGCTCGATGTCGGCGAACGGCACCAGGTGCCGCTGGCAACGGAGCTGCGGCTGCTGCGCGGCTATGCGTCGCTGATGAGCGAGCGCTTCTCGGACCGCGTGCGGATCGACTGGCGCATCGACGACACGCTGCTCGCTTGCCCGGTGCCGGTCATGAGCATGCAGCCGCTGCTCGAAAATATCTTCAAGCACACCGTCGAGAAGCGCCGGCAGCCCACGGCCATCACGATCTCGGTCGGCCGCGAGGGGGACGTCATCGTGCTGCGAATGGACGATGACGGCGGCACGCTGCCGGCCGCCGACGCGCCGCACATCGGCGCATCGGGCCTTGGCGTACGCAATCTGCGCGAGCGTTTGACGGCACTCCACGGCGCGCGCGCCTCGTTCGACCTGACACAGCTCGCGCCGGCGGGCGTGCGGGCGGAAATGCGGTTGCCATGCGCGTCCTGATCGTCGACGACGAGCGCCCCGCGCGCGACAAGCTGCGGCGCATGCTGGCGCTGGAGCCGGACATCAGTGCCATCGACGAGGCGCGCGACGGCGTCGAAGCACTGGAGCGCCTGGGCACGTTCGCGCCCGACCTGCTGCTGCTCGATATCCAGATGCCGGAGATCGGCGGCCTCGATGTCGCCGCCTCGCTGCCGGCGCCGGCGCCGCTGGTGGTCTTCGTCACCGCCTACGACGAATACGCGATCCGCGCCTTCGACGCCAACGCCATCGACTACCTGCTCAAGCCCTACGACCAGCAGCGGCTGCAACGCGCGCTGCGCCGGGCGCGCGAACGTCTAGGGCGGCCGGCAGCCGAGGCGGCGGTGGCGCCATTGGCATCCCCGCCGCCGCCCGCCGTCACGCAACTGTTGGTGCCGGAGCGCGGCGGCACGCGCATCGTCCGGGTCGAGCAGATACAGTGGATCGAGACGGCCGACAACTACGTCGTGCTGCACACGGCCGACGGCCAGCCACTGATGCGCCAGACGCTGGCGGGTCTGGTCGAAAAACTCGGCGCCCGCTTCCTGCGCTGCCACCGCCGCGCCGCAGTGCAGCTGGACTGGATCGCCAGCCTTCATGCGCTGGACAAAGGCGACAGCGAACTGGTACTGCGCAGCGGCGCCCGCGTGCCGTGCTCGCGCCAATATCGCGCGGAACTGATGGCGCGCCTGCAAGCTCCCACCTTGCCTGCCTCAATCCGTGCGCCGGAATCGCCGCCATCCTGTTAGCTGGCGCGCACCCATACTGCCCTCGCCGATCGTGGCGTTATTGTTGTTGCCATATTTACAGCCGGCTCGCCCCGGCGGCATCCCGTTTCGCCCCACGGCACTGGACCGGCGCCGGCATGCGCAACTAAGCTCGCTCCATCGCACTTAACGACGAGAACCAGCCATGCATACCACCGACAATAATCGCCTGTACTTCCTCGACTGGATACGCATCTTCGCGTTTTTCGTGCTGATCCTGTACCACACCGGCATGTATTACGTGACATGGGACTGGCATGTCAAAAGCCCCGACGCCAGCCATGCCGTCGAGCCATTGATGATGCTGTCCTCGCCATGGCGGCTGGGTTTGCTGTTCATGATCTCCGGCGTCGCCACCGCTTTCATGCTGAAAAAAATGCGCATCGGCGCACTGCTCAAGCAGCGCAGCTGGCGCCTGCTGGTGCCGCTGATTTTCGGCATGCTGGTCATCGTGCCGCCGCAGGCGTATTTTGAAGTCGTCGAAAAAGTGGCCTACAACGGCGGCTACGGCGAATTCATGCATCTGTACGTCACCAGCTATCAGGGCTTCTGTCGAGGCAACGACTGCCTTGATATGCCGACATGGAACCACCTTTGGTTCGTCAGCTACTTGTGGGCATACACGATGGTGATCGGCGCGATCGCCTGGCTGGCGGGCGCGCGCTTGCAAGCGTGGTCGAATGGTGTGGGCCGATCGCTGACGGGCTGGAAGATCATCGTCTTGCCGGTGATTGGCTTGGCGATCGCCCGCTTTGCGCTGGCCGACCGCTTCCCCACCACGCACGGCCTGGTCGACGACTGGTACAACCATGCGCATTACTTTTTCCTGTTTATGCTCGGCGCGCTGCTGGCGATGCAGGCCGGGTTCTGGGCCAGAGTGGAACAACTACGCTGGGTCAGCCTTGGCTTGTGGCTGGGGAGCTGGGCGGCCATCGTCTGCTACTACGCGATCCCGGAAGCGCTGGCGTCTTCGCCGACCGTCAGCCAGTGGAAGCCGCTGATGCGCGTGGTCTACTGCCTGTGCCAATGGGTGCCGATTCTGACCGTGTGCGGTTTCGGGCACCGTCATCTCGGCGTCGACAGCGCGAAACGCGGCTACCTGACCGAGGCGGTGTTTCCGGTCTACATACTTCATCAGACGCTGATCGTCAGCTTGGCACACTGGTTTAAGCCGCTGAAGCTGGCGCCGGGCACGGAAGGCGCGATTCTCATCGTGCTGACTGTTTGCGTCAGCTTTGGCGTGTTCGAGGTGGTGCGCAGGATTGCCGTCCTGCGGCCGTTGTTCGGGCTGGATGGCAGGCGCCGACCGGCAGGCGCCCACGTCGTTTCCAAGCCGTTGCGACCGCAAACGGTCAACCCGGTTCAATGAGCGCGCCGCCATCGAGCAGGCTGCGTGCTGCCTCCACCACCCGCCACGGCTCGACGCCCGCCAGACACAGGTGATGCCGCTGCGGACACACGCTTTTATAACAGTTCCGACAAGGCACGTCGTGAAACAGCACTCGGCTCTCAACCTGCCACGGCGTGTGCTGCGGATTGGTCAGCGCATACAGATCCACCACCGGTGTGCCGAGCGCGGCCGCCAGGTGCGCCGGCCCGGTATTGTTGGAAGCGAGCACCGGCGCCAGCGCGATGGCGGCGCCGAGCTTGCCCAAGTCCAGCTCGCCCGCCAGCGAATGCACCATCGAGCTGGTCTTCGGGGCCGCGCCAGCCTGCCCGGTGTCGGCCGCCGCACCGGTGGCACACGCTTCTTCGATAATTCCGGCGATCAGCGCGGCGTCGCAGGCCTCGCCGCTCAGCACCACCTGCACACCGTGCGTGCCGGTCAACATGCGGATCACGCTGGACCAGTGCGCCGGCGGATAACGGCGCGACGGCGCGCTGGCGCCCGGATGCATCAGCACCCATCGACGGCCGGCGCCGACCAGCACGCCGCGCAAGCGCCGCCGCACCCAGTCCCGGTCGGCGTCGCGCACCGCAAACGAAAGCCGTTCGCTATACGGACGGCAGCCGATACCAGCCACCAGCGCCAGTTGCCGCCGCACCTCATGCCGGATACCTTGCGCCGGTTCAGGATCGGCGATCCAATCGCTGAGCAATTCATAAGGGTTTTCCCGGCAATGCGCCAGTCTGAGCGGAATACCGGCCTGGCGACACAGCAGTGCGGCAGGCAACGCGCTCTGGCTGAACGACGTGAAAATCACCGCGCCGTCGAAGGCGGCCGTGCGCAAGCGACGCACCAGCGCCTCCGTTTCATCCGGCCCGGCCGGCTTGCTCCCCTTCACCCACGGCGCGGAATACGTCATCACGGCGTGCAGCTCCGGGATGAACGGCGCAACGGCGGCGGCGGCCGGCGAAGCGAGCAGCGTCAGACGGCTTCCCGGCAACGTTTGCGCGATGGCGCGCATGGCGGGCGTGCACATCAGAATGTCGCCCATGTTGTCGAGGCGAACGCAGAGAATGTTCGCCGCGCGGGCCCAACGGACATGGCGTAATCGGGCGTTGCACGGGTCAACGCCGCGTGATTCACCGTGCATCGGGTCGGCGCGGCTTCGCGCGGCGTCGCTTTCGCCAGCGTCACTTTCGTGCACTACGGTTTGGTCGGCGCCTCGCCGGCCGCCGCGACGTTGATCGACACCACTCATGCCGGCACCGGGCGCGACGCGCTTTGCGCGGCCGCCACGAATTGGGCCGCCGCATCGAGGTCGGGGGCGCTCCACGTAGGCCAGCGCAATGGCGAACGGCGCCATACGGTCTCGTTGCCGTTGTCGATCAGGATGGTGCGGCAGCCGGCGCGCCGCCCCGCTTCGACATCGTCGAGGATATCGCCGATCATCCACGACGCGGCCAGATCGATCCGGCGATCGGCGGCGGCGCGCAACAGCATGCCCGGCCGCGGCTTGCGGCAGGCGCAGCCGTCGTCCGGGCCATGCGGACAATAATAAAATCCCGCCAGCCGCGCGCCTTGTTCTTGCAGCAGTTGCGCCAGCCGTTGTTCGACCGCCGCCAGCGCCCTGGCGTCGAAGCGGCCGAGTGCCACGCCGGGCTGGTTGCTGACCACCAGCAGGCGATAGCCGAGGCGGCTCAAGCGTTGCACACCGGCGGCGGCGCCGCGCGCCAGCGTGATGCGTGACGGGTCGACATTGTAGGGTACGTCGTCGATCAGCGTGCCGTCCTTGTCGAGAAAGATGGCCGCTCCGTACGCGCTCACGGCCATGACGTCTCCCGCAACGGCAAGACCGTCAACTCGGCCACCACCGATTCGGCCGGCAGCAACAGCGTGCCCTTGATGGCGAGCGCGACGTTCATCGGATCTTGCAAGGTGTCCGTGTCGAGCTCGGGAAAGCGGTCCAGCAAAAACGGCGTGCGCATGCCGCCGGCGATCACGGCCGTGACCTTGACGCCGTGCGGCCGCAGTTCCGCATGCATCGCGTGCGACAGTCCCAGCAGCCCCCACTTGCTGGCGTGGTAGGCCGACGCGTTGGGCCAGGCGCGCTTGGCGGCGGTCGAGGTGACGTTGATGATATGTCCGCCGCCGGCCCCGATCATATGCGTGGCCGCGCCACGCGAGAGGAAAAACGGCCCGTTCAGATTGGTGCCGATGACGCGCAGCCAATCGGCCGGCGCCAGCTCGGTCAACGGCAGCGTCAAATCGGTGCCGGCGTTGTTGATCAACACATCGAGCCGCCCCCAGTGCCCCAGCACCTGTTCGACCGTCCGCTCGGCCGCCGCCGCGTCGCCGACGTCGAGCCCGGCGGCATCGGCACGCTGGCCTTTGGCGCGCAACGCCAGCGCCAGCGCGCCCGCCTTTTCGCCGTCGAGATCGGCCACCGTCACGCAGGCGCCGGCGCCCGCCAGCAACCGGCACAATGCTTCGCCCAGTCCGCTGGCGCCGCCCGTCACCAGCACCACCCGGCCCGCCAGACTATTATCGAGATCGCTTCGCATCATGCCGCCCCTCCCAAGGTGAGTTCCTGCGTTGGCGTGGCGTCAGCCATCCGCCCGATGCGCTCCAGCTGCGCCAAGTGGTCCAATGGTTCCATTGGCTGCATTGGCTGCATTGGCTGCATCGGCTCCGGTTGCGCCGGCCGCGCCATTGCTTCTTGCCGCTCGGTCCGTCCGGCGCGCCCGGCCTGTCCCGCCTTCGCCGCCGTCCGCGCCACCACATCCTGATACACCGCCAGGATGTGCTGCGCGACGCCGCGCCACGTGTAATAGCGATGCGCGCGCCGCCAGCCGGCCTTGCCCAGCTTGCGCGCATGGTCGGGATCGGCATACAGCCGGTGCAGCCGCGCCGCCAGTTGCACCGGGTCGCGCGGCGCGACCAGGTAGCCGGTGCGGCCGTCCACCACCGTGCTTTTGATGCCGCCGACGGCCGAGCCGATGACCGGGGTGCCGCAAGCCATCGCTTCGACCGGCGTGATGCCGAACGGTTCATACCACGGCGTTGTGACGAACACATCCGCCGCGCTGTACCAATAGCGCAGCTCGGCCGGGGCCTTCGGTCCGGTAAAGGTCACGTGGCGCCGCAAACCAAGGCGCTCGGCCAGCGCCATCAATGCCTGCAACTCGGCCGTCTCGTGGCCGTCGCCGGGCGCCGCCGCGCCGCCCACCACCAGCAGCCGCGCCCGCACGTCATAGCGCGCAGCCAGTTCGGCCACGCCCTCGATGACCGTATCGATCCCCTTGCGCGGCACCATGCGGCCCAGTTGCAGCACGACGAAATCGTCTTCCACCAGACCGAGGCGCTCGCGCGCGCGCTCGCGCACCGGCCAAAAACTCAGCGGATCGAAGCCGCACGGCACGATGTGGATGCCGGCGCGCTTGGCGCCGTACAGCCGCATCATGTCCTGCAGGTCTTGCGGGCATTCGGCGATGACGCCGTCGGCGTCGCGCATCAGCGTGCGCTCGATCGCCAGCCGGTCATCGGGGAAACCATCGGCGCCGCCCTGCGCCAGCCGCCGCACCATGCCGAGCGCATGAAAGGTGATCACGTACGGAATGCCGAGCGCGCGCCGCACCGCCTGGGCCACCACCCCGGACATGAAGAAATTGGCGTGCACGATGTCGTAGCGCGGCCGCTGGTCGCGCGCGAAACCCACGGCGAAGCGCGCGAACTCCGCCATGTGCGGCAGCATGTCCTCCTTGCTCACGAAGCCGGCGGGACCTGCCGGCACATGGATCACGCGCACGTTGCGCTGCCAGTGCGTCAGCAACGCTTGTCCGGGACTGTCGCGCCGCGTGAAGATGTCGACCGCGCAGCCAAGGCGCGCCAGCTGGCACGCCAGATGGGCGACATAGACGTTCTGGCCGCCGCAGTCAATGCTGCCTGGCGCGGCCAACGGCGACGCGTGATCACTGATGATGGCAATTTTCAGCATACGAAAAACTCCTGTTCAAATGTCGGTCACGCGCGTTAGCGCCCGGTTCCAGTCAGCGACAAAGCGGTCTATATGAAAGCGTTC
>DASVTJ010000229.1:0-12033 GCA_036387635.1 Duganella sp. | reverse complement strand
GCGCCGACGCCGGCGCCAACGGCCGTGCTTTTATCTTGCGACGACATGCCGGCGCAAGCGCTCAGGCCAAGGGTGGCGGCCAGGATGGCGGCGGTCGATGCGAGGCGTTTGATGTTGTTCATAATAATCTCCTTGTGCGATTGAGGCGCGGCATCTATCCCGCTCCAGTGACTACAGAATACTTCCGGGCGTTGGGACTTTCCGTACGACACCGCACATTGAAACACCTTGTTACCCTTTGGGCTTTGGCCTGATGTTCTCGGCATTCTTGACCTGGCGGCCCGAGCGCAAGGTCTGGCCCGGCGGCGGCGCCACGGCCTTGCCGCCGCCTTGGGCCAGCAAGGTGTCGCAGCCTGTGGTCTCGCCCGGCCCCGCATTGATCAGCGGCAGGATGGCGGCGATCGGCGCCACCACCGCCAACGCCAGCGCGCCGCCGGCGCGCATTGCCAGCACGCCCTTGTCGATGCTCACGTTCGGGTCCTTGAAGGTGCCGCGCACATAGATTGGCGCGCGCAGCGAGATCACCCGCACGCCCTTGGCGTCCGGACGCAACGTCAGATTCATCTTTTCGTCGGCCAGGTTGACGGTGCCGGCGATGTCGATCTTGGCGTCGGACGTGTCGACCACGAACAGGCGCGACTGCATCAGGCCGTTGGTGACGCTGAAATCGGTGACCATGCAATTGAGTTTGACCTGCTTGTCGCCGATCAGCTTGGTCAGCACCACGCTTCCCAGGTTCAGCCCCATTTCCTCGAGCAGCAGCTTGCTGACGCTGCCTTCGTTGATGACGGCTTTGAGTTCGCCGTTCGACGAGCCGAGCAGGCTGGCCACCGAGTTGCCGGTGGCCGACAGCGACATGTCGGCGTTGACTTGGCCGACCGTGCCCTGCATGCCGTCGATGGTGGGGAACAATTGCTTCAGTTGCAGCTTGCGGGCGCCGGCCTTGAGCGTGGCGCGGATCGCGTCCGGGTTGGTCTTGCCGCTGCCGTCGAGCATGATGGTGGACGTGAAGCGGCCGCCGGCGATGTCGAAGTTCATCGGCGTGAGCGACAGCACGCCGTCCTTCATGTGGATCATCGTGTCGAGGTTGTTGATCGGCAGGCCGCCGTCGCGCGTGATGCGCTGCGCCTTGAAGCCGACGTCGGCGTCGAGCGCGGTCCAGCGCTCGGTCTTGAAGGTTTCGACCGGCAGCACCCGGTTGCCCGGCTGCACCGCGTCGACGCCGCGCGCCTGCTTGCTGGCGTTGGAGTCGGCGCCGACCAGCGGGCCGAGGTCGGCAAACCGCAGCAGCTTCGACCGCACCGCGCCGGTCAGTACGGGACGCGGTTTGCCGGAGCGGTAGTCGAGCATGCCCTCGATGTCGCTGCTGCCGACCCGTCCGGTGAATTTGTCGTAGATCCAGCGGCTGGCGTTGGCGCCGATGTTGCCGGTCAAGTGGCCCTCGGTGGAAAACGCCGGCGTCTCCGGCAGCAGCACGCCGGTGATGCCGTACAGGCGCGCCATGCTGGGGCCGGAAATTTTCAGCCGCATGTCGAGCGCGGTCAGCGCGGTCGGCTTGGTCAGCGTGCCTTCGACGGCGATGCTGGTGCCGCCCACGTTCAGGCTGGCGGCCAGCGGGAAGGGCACGGTCTGCTGCCGCAGCGACAGCACGGCGCCGGACTTGCCGCTGCCGGTGACGGTTTGATTGTTCCACTTGCCGTTGAGCTTCCACGACACGCCGTAGGTCGGATCGGCGTTGATGGTGTCGACCGCCGCCGTGGCGTCGATATGGCTGATGGCGTCGATATAGCGCACCGCGCCTTTGGCGAACACCACGCGTTGCAGGTCGAGTTCCCATGGCGACGCTTTGTCGGCCTGCTTGAAGGTCCAGTTGTTCTTGCCGTCGGCGGCGCGCTGCAGCAGCACGCTCGGATTGTCGAAGCGCAGCACCGGAATCGAGATGCGGCGTTCGAGCAGCGGCAGCAGATCGACGGAAAAGGCGAAGCGGCCGACGCTGGCCATTTCCGTCGGCGCCCGCATGCCGGCCGGATTGCCGACGTGGACATCCCTGGCGTCCAGGTGCGGCAGCGGCAGGTAGTCGCGCCAGGTGCGGTCCGCGGCCGACAGGCCTTGCCGCTGCCACGTCAGCGACAGGTCGCCGCGAATCTCGAACGGGCGGTCGATCGCTTCGCCGATCTTGTCGTTGAGCCACGGGCGCGCTTTGTTCCAGTCGTAGGTGCACAGCACGATCACGGCCGCGACAGGGATGGCGACCAGCGCGCCGGCAACGGCAAGGGCGATCTTGGTGCGGCGCAGAAGGGGCGGACGGGCGGGCAGGGTGTCGCTTTGGCGCGGCGGGGTCATGTTGTCTGGCCTTTCTTATTGGTAACGGTATTTTACACATCCGCGCCCGGCGCGCGCTCCCGCTTGTACGTTGGCGCACGCAGACATGTTCGCTTGGATGACAGCTGACGCTTAATGTGCGCCAGCGTACTGAAGCAATTATGGCAACGGCCTATAACGTTATCTGTCCACACAACTTTTTCGGAGAACAATAATGATGAAGACCATATCTCAACGTGTAACGATGATTTGCGGCGCTGCCGTGCTGCTGGGCCTGACCGCGTGCGCCAGCAATAAGACGCCTGCCACCGCCGATGTCGCCGTGTCGCGCGCCGCCGTGGCCAACGCCACCTCCGCCGGCGCCGCCGATCTGGCCCCGGCCGAAATGCAAGCGGCCCGCGAAAAACTGGCGCGCGCCAACAAGGCGCTGGAAGCCAAAGATTACAAGCTGGCGCAAGATCTGGCCGCGCAGGCTTCGGCCGACGCCCAACTGGCGCAGAGCAAAGCTAGCTCGGCCAAGGCAACCACCGCCGCCGACGAATTGCAGCAAAGCATCCGCGTCCTGCGCGAAGAGCTGAACCGCAATAGCACCACCACCCAATAATAGAGACGAGGGAATAAAGATGAAACAATTTAACCTGAAAAAACTGTCGGTCATGCCAACCGTGTTGGCCGTGTCGATCATGCTGGCCGCGTGCAGCACCACGCCGATGACCACCAGCATGCTGGACCAGACCCGTGGCGACTTCGCCGCCGCACAAAGCAATCCTTCGGTCGCGACCAACGCGCCGGTCGAATTCAAGGCCGCCGCCGAAGCGCTGGACCGCGCCAACGCCGCCGCCGACAAGAAAGAAAGCATCGAAACGATCGACAAGCTGGCTTATCTGGCCAAGCAAAAGATCGCCGTCGCCCAGGAAGTGGCCAAGCGTAAGCAAGCCGAATCCGATGTCGCCAACGCTGGCCGTCAGCGCGACGAGATCCGCCTGCAACAGCGCACCCAGGAAGCCGACAAGGCCAAGATGAGCGCCGAGCAAGCCAAGGCCGAGGCCGACGCCGCCCGCCGCCAGGCCGAAGCGGCGACCGCTGCTGCCCGCCAAGAACAGTCGAAAAGCGCCGCGCTGCAGCAGCAGCTCAACGACCTGCAAGCCAAGCAGACCGACCGCGGCCTGGTGATCACCCTCAGCGACGTGCTGTTCAATACCGACAAGGCCGAGTTGAGCGCCGAAGGCATGCGCACCGCCCAGAAGATGGCCGATGTGCTGTTGCAGGAACCACAGAGCGCCGTGTTGATCGAAGGGTTTACCGACTCCACCGGTTCGTCGGCGCACAACCTGGAACTGTCGCAGCGCCGTGCCGAATCGGTGCGTAACGCACTGATCGGTCTGGGTGTGAAGGCCGACAAGATCGCCACCCGTGGCTATGGCGCCGCCTACCCGGTCGCCAGCAACGCCGACGCCGCCAGCCGCCAGCTGAACCGTCGCGTGGAAATCGTGCTGTCGCAAAACGGCGCGCCGATCGCCAACCGTCGTTAATCGACGCGGTCGGGCCGGCGCCGCCCTGGCGGCGCCGGCAACGACTTAAGTACGAGTTTCTGTACGAATTTCTGTATTTTTATTAAGGAAAACATCATGGCTGAATCCAACCCCACCTATCCGGCAGGCATCGATAGGGAAGCCATTCGCGAAGCGGCCCGCAACGTGATGGACGGCCCGGTAACCGCCGGCTACAAGGGTGATCGCATCGCTGTCATCAAGATGCTGAACGACGCGCTGGCGACCGAGCTGGTCTGCGTGCTGCGCTACAAGCGTCACTACTACACCGTCAGCGGTTTGCAGAACGGCCCGATCAAGGCCGAATTCCTGGAACACGCCCAGCAGGAACAAGAGCACGCCGATTCGTTGGCCGAGCGTATCGTTCAATTGAACGGCCAACCTGATTTTAATCCGGCAACATTGCTCGACCGTAGCCATGCCGAGTATGATGCGTCGGAAGACGTGCAATCGATGATCCGGTCGAACCTGATCGCCGAGCGCGTCGCCATCGAATCGTATCGCCAAATGATCGAACAAATCGGCGATACCGATCCAACGACTCGCCATCTTTTGATCAGCATCATGGCGGTCGAAGAAGAGCACGCGGACGATATGCGTGATCTGCTTGAATAATACCGATTGACGAATTTTGCTGTACAGTTTTCACACCTCAAAAACCATAACAGGAGCTACATCATGCTGGAACAAAACATCAGTACCGTAAACAACGACGTGAAAACTTTGGTCAAAGATGCGCAAGCATTGTTTACCGCCGCCACCGCGCTGACCGGTGAAAAAGCCGAAGAACTGCGCGGCCGCGGCATGCGCGCCCTCGACAGCGCCCTGGTCAAGGCCCACGAAGCGCAAGTGAGCGCCCTGGCCGCCAGCAAGGAAGTCGCCAAGCAAGCCGACGTCTACGTCAAAGAGAACCCATGGCGCTCGATCGCCCTGGCAGCCGGCGCAGGCCTGCTGATCGGTGTCATCATCGGCCGCAAGTAATCCATGGCGCAAGCTGATGAGTTGAATCGTCCACCAGGCCTGATCGCGTCGCTGGGCAATATCGCCCGCAACAGCATCGGCCTGCTGCTGACGCGGCTGGAGTTGGCCGCGCTGGAATTGTCGCAGGTGCGCAATCACCTGATGCACCTGGTGCTGGCGTTCGCGCTGGCAGTGGTGGCCGGCTGCTTCGCGCTGGCCTACCTCACCGTCACGATCGCTTATCTGGCGTGGGACGCGATCGGCTGGGCGGTTTTACCCGTCATGGCCGGTCTGTTCCTGCTGCTTGCCATCGGCCTCATCATGTACGCGCGCGGTTTGATCCGTGGCGGCAAACTGGGGATGCCGGCAACGATGGCCGAACTGAAATCCGATCGCGACATGCTGTTGTAACAGGAGAGCACATGACCAACAACGGGGATACCACATCT
The DNA here is from genome assembly GCA_036387635.1 of Duganella sp. Lineage (GTDB taxonomy): Bacteria > Pseudomonadota > Gammaproteobacteria > Burkholderiales > Burkholderiaceae_D > Rugamonas. Next base: position 6,752 of record DASVTJ010000229.1, on the reverse strand, counting down.
TTCGCCACCGACAAGCAACGGTTGATACGCGAAGGTGAGCTCTATCGCATCAAGGTGGTGCATTCGAAGGCCCTGGTGGCCAACGCGCTGCACCCGGATGCGTTGTTCCATGGCGCAGTCGACCACGCCGTCTCGCTGGCGCAAGCCCGCTTGGGCGGGCTGATCAAGCCGGGTGGCGGACTGGGCAGCATTAACTTCAAGGCGCTGAACTACAAGGCGCTGTTGCCGTACGCGATGACGATAGGCTCGTTCATCGCCCGCAAAAAGCTCATCAAGCCGGTCATCGGCGTGGTGGCGGTTGCGGGTCTTGGCGTCTATTGGCTCTCGCGCCGCAAGCGCACGCACGGCTGATGGACTGATGGGCGGATGAATTGAGTCCGCCGTCCAGCGAGCTGAACCCTGCCGGCCTGCGCATTGTGCTGGTCCTGCAGGGAGGCGGCGCGTTGGGCGCGTACCAGGGTGGCGTCTTCCAAGCTCTGCATGAGCACGGTTTGGCGCCGGACTGGATCGTCGGCACCTCGATCGGCGCCATCAACGCCGCCATCCTGGCCGGCAATCCGCACGAAACCCGGTTGGCGCGTCTGCGCCAGTTTTGGGACGGCATCTCGCACCGCGATAGTTTCGACATGCGGCGCGTGCCCGATGCGCAACGCCGCGCCAACATTCTGCTGCAAACCTGGGACACGCTGCTGCGTGGCGTGCCCGGCTTTTTCAAGCCGCGCATGTTCAGTCCTTTCGCCGTCGGCATGGCGGTCGAACCGGACCAAGCGGGTTTCCACGACACTTCCGATCTGAGCGACACTCTTAATTCCGTGATCGATTTCGATTACCTCAACGCTCCGGGCGGCATCCGCCTGACGGTCAACGCCCTCAAGGTCACCTGCGGCACGCTGCGCAGCTTCGACAACCGCGATCTCGACATCAACGCCGAACACATCCGCGCCAGCGGCGCCTTGCCGCCCGGCTTTCCACCGGTGCGCATCGACGGCGAACTATACTGGGATGGCGGGCTGTATTCCAACACGCCGCTCGAGACCGTGCTGGACGACCACCAGCCTGTCGATACGCTATGTTTCATGGTCGATCTGTGGAGCGCCGACGGCGAGGAGCCGACCACGCTCGAGGAGGTGCAAACGCGGCAAAAGGACGTCACGTTCGCCTCCCGGTCGAGCCGCCATCTGGACGATTACGTCGCGCTGCACAAGATGCGGCAAAAGCTGCGCGAACTGTACGCGGCGCTGCCCGAGCATGCCAAGACGGAGCAGGGCGCGCGCGATCTGGCTGACCTCGGCTGCGGCAGTACTTTGCATGTGGTTCGCCTGGAATACGCGGGGCGCGACTGGAACATGGCGGCCAAGGACATCAACTTTTCAAAAGGCTCCACCGAGTGGCGCTGGGACCAGGGATACCAGGACGGTCTGCGCGCGGTCAAGGCCGCCGGCTGGCTGAGGTTTGTCACCGAGGATACGCCGCTGGTGGTGCATGAGTTGCCGCCGCTGTCCCCCGGCGAGCAGATCCCGACGGTAAAACGGACCGCCTGATTTCTCGGGCGGTCCGTCGCGGCATCCTACGATCCCGGGCAACGATCGACAGCGGTTGCTAGCGTTTCTTTTCCGCCAGCATTTGCGGCACGGCGGCCATGTCGCGCTGATAGGTGTCGCGCGCTTCGCGCAGGCAGGCCGGCCGCTCGGCGGCCGGGCCTTTCTTGCAGGCGATGTTGGCCTCGGCCAAAGCGGCGCCGATTTCCTTGCGCAAGGTGCGGCTTTGCTCGGCGCTGGTGGCGTCTTCCTTATACCATCGCGCCGGATCGCCCTTGGCGATCTCCTGCTGTTGCAACTGCTTGTTTTGCGGCGGCGTGGTGTTGCCTTGCTCGCTCTGGGCCTGCGCGAGCAATGTCGCGCCGGCCATCATCACGCCACAGGCAATGCGATTGAAGCGAGTCATGATGTGCTCCCTATGCTTACAAGCGACCGGTCAGCAGCATGACCAGCAGGATCACAACGATCAGGCCGGTGATGCCGCTCGGTGCGTAACCCCAGCTGCGGCTGTGCGGCCAGGTCGGCAGCACGCCGATCAAAGCCAGGACGAGAATGATTAAAATAATGGTGCCCATGGTATTCCCCTTAATTGGTTTAGTGTGATGTGAGGTGGTGTCGACCTCGGTCCTGCAGACACCCGGGTGCGGCAAAAGCCGGTCGCCACGCGCAAGGGCGTAGCTCGATCGTGGCGACCTTTAGAAAAGCGCGCTAACGCTGATCCTCTGATCAATAGCGGTACACTCGGCCGTCGACCAGACGCACGCGGTTTCCGACCCGCAGGTCGTAGACGCTGTCCTGGTCGACCATGCGGTAGTCGCCGTTGTCCATGCGCACGCTGATCTGGTATTCCTCTTTCGTCTGGCTGCGATTGTTCTCGACGGTGTTGCCGACCACGGCGCCGCCGACGGCGCCGGCCACGGTGGCGACCGCGCGGCCGCTGCCCGAGCCGACCTGGTTACCCAGCAGCGCGCCGACCAGGCCGCCGGCCACGGCGCCCGCGCCGCTGCTGCCCGATTTGGCTTGCTTGATCTGGATCGATTCGATGGTGCCGTAGCTGGCTGCTTCGTTTTGATTTTGCTGCGATACTTGGCGCGGGGCGTTGTTAGTGCTGGCGCAGCCGCTTAATACGGCGCTACCGGCGATCATCAGTGCTACCAGGGTTTTTGTGTGGTTCATGTTGTTCTCCTGAAAATGTGATTCCAGAATAAGCAGCCGAGGCCGGAGGGTCTGTGCGCTTGCGCACCGAGGTTAAAGGAGACTCCGTGTGGCCATTTTGCAAAAAATTTCGCTCTGTACGTTAGCGAACAGATGTGTGTGGGGAAACAGCGTAAAACGTCTACATCGGTAGCAGAGACGCTCAAACGTCCAGCTGGCTGACAAACTATTTAGTTAATAACTCCAAGGAGAACCTCCATGAAAATCGCACATAAAATCGCAACCGCCCTGTTCACCGTATCGCTGTTGGCCACCGCTGGTTGCGCTTCGACGCACAACAAAGAAGGCACCGGCGAGTTCGTTGATGATTCCGTCATCACCACCAAAGTAAAAGCCAGCATCTTCAACGAGCCAACCCTGAAGTCGACCGAAATCAACGTCGAAACCTTCAAAGGTACCGTTCAACTGAGCGGCTTCGTTGCCCAGCCAGCTGACATCGCTAAGGCAGGCGAAGTTGCCCGCGGCGTTAAAGGCGTGACCTCGGTCAAGAACGACATCCGCGTCAAGTAATCCGCGTCGAGTAAGCATTACCTGCCGGCGCGCCGTGCTCACTCGAGCACGCCGCGCCGGGATTTTTTGTGAGTCATCATGAGCCAGCCGCCTGTAGAGATGTCCCGTTCTCCTATTCCGGCCAGCAGCATGGCCACCAGTTCGTCCACCGGTTTGCCCCCGGGTTCGCCCCCCGTCTCGCCCGCCAGTCCGCCTCCGGCCGCCATCAGCGCCGAGCCCGACCCTAGTACGCATCACCGACTTCCCCTGCACGTCAACGCCCGCGGCCTTGCGCTCGGCGTCATCGCCACCGTCGTCTTCATCTATGCCTTGCAATGGTCGCGCAATTTCCTGGTGCCGCTGCTGCTCGGCATTCTGATCAGCTACACGCTCAGTCCATTGATGGGCTGGCTCGAACGGCGCCGTATTCCCCGCATCCTTGCCGCCACCCTGATCACGTTCGCGATGGTCGGCGGCTCGGCAATGGTGGTCGACAAGCTGCACGGCGAGTTCGAATCGATCGTCGAAGAATTGCCTAGCACCGGCCACAAATTGTCGCGCCTGCTCGCCGAACGGTTGCACGGCGGCTCCAGCGCGTTGCAGCGCATCCAGGCGGTCGCCACCGAACTGCAGCAGGCCACCGCCGGCGCCCAGGAACGGCGCGCCGCGCGCCGCGCATCGCCGGCGCCGAGCTCGGATTTTCCGCTGATGGACTGGATCTGGGCCGGTTCGATGGGGCTGATGGGCTTCCTCAGCCAGGCGACGATGGTGATCTTCCTGGTGTTTTTCCTGCTGTTGTCGGGTGACACCTTCAAGCGCAAGCTGGTGAAGCTGACGCCGTCGCTGTCGAAGAAAAAAATCACCGTGCACATCCTCGAGGACATCAACACCTCGATTCAGAAATACATGCTGATGCTGCTTGTCACCAACGGCATGCTGGCCTTGCTGATGTGGGTGGCGCTGCGCTGGATCGGGCTGGAGAACGCCGGCGCCTGGGCCATCGTCGCCGGGCTGCTGCACCTGATGCCATATTTCGGCCCGCTGCTGATCATGCTGGCCACCGGCATCGTCGCGTTCCTGCAATTCGAATCGCTGCAAATGAGTTTGCTGGTGATGGGTAGTTCGCTGGCCATCGCCACTCTGGTCGGCACCGTGATCACTACCTGGATGACCGGCCGCTTCGCCCGCATGAACGCCGCCGCCGTGTTCGTCAGTTTGTTGTTCTGGGGCTGGCTGTGGGGCGTCTGGGGCTTGCTGCTGGGCGTGCCGGTGATCGTCATCGTCAAGGTCGTCGCCGAGCGCGTGGAAGGCATGGAGGTTGTCGCCGAGCTGCTGGGCGAGTAGGCCGCTTTATGCGATCGATGTAAAAAGGGCTGGCATAGCGCCAGCCCTTTTTTGTCCCTGATCCGGGTACGCGCAGGCGGATCATCGGGATTCGGCCGCACGGGCCGTTCAAACGTCTTCAGCTGCCGTGACCGGGACTGGCTTTGGCATCGACTTGTTCAGATGAGGTTTGTCGCGCAGGCTGCCAAGCTGCAGCGCGTACTGGCGGGCGAACTCGGCGCCGAAGAAGAAGATCTGCGACGAGTAATACACCCACAGCAGCAGCGCGATCACCGAACCGGCAGCGCCATAGCTGCTGGTCACGCCGCTGTTGCCGATATAGGCGCCGATACCGAATTTGCCGAGCGTGAACAGGGCAGCCGTGCCGATGGCGCCGATGGTGACGTCGTGCCACGACAGCCGCACACGCGGCAGCATTTTGAAGATGACGCCGAACAGCGCCGAGATCACGAGGAAGCTGACCGCGTAGTTGATACCAGACAGTAACTCGCCGGAATTGATCCAGATGCTGTTCCAGTATTTTTCCAGGATCGTCAATGCGGCGCTGACCACCAGCGACACCATCAGCAGGAACGCCAGCACCAGCACCATTCCGAACGACAGCAGGCGGGTACGGATGATGTCCCAGAGCGTGCCGGTTTTCAATGGCGGCACTTGCCAGATCGCGTCGAGGCTGGCCTTGAGCTCGGCAAATACCGTGGTGGCGCCGAACAGCAGCAGGGTGCCGGCGATCATCGTGGCCAACCGGCCTTCTTCCTTGCTGCGCGCGCCGGCCAGCACCAGCTGGATCGCCTCGGCGCCCTGGGCGCCGACCAATCCGCGCAATTGCTGGAACAACTCGCCTTGCGCGGCCTGCGGGCCGTAGAACCAGCCGGCGATCGCCAACACCAGCACCAAAACCGGGGCCAGCGAAAACAGCGTGTAAAACGCCAAAGCCGCGCCCATGCTGCTGGCGCGGTGATCAAACCATTGGGAGACAGTGCATTTCAGCACCGAGCCTATGTTTTGTTTCATATGAGGGTAAATGCCCCGCGACTGGCGTCGCGGGGCAATTCATTACTGAACGCGACGTTCGATGGTGATTTGTTCGACTTCGACGCGACGGTTAGGTTCCAGGCACTTGATCAGGTCAGCGCGCTTCTTGTTGTCGCAGTTGACAACAGGATTGGCTTCGCCTTTACCTTCGGCAACCAGACGGTTGGCGGCGACGCCTTTGCCGACCAGGTATTCCTTGACCGACACGGCGCGGCGCTCGGACAGTTTCAGGTTGTACTTGTCGCTGCCCAGACGGTCGGCGTAGCCGGTGATGACGACGTTGTCGACGGTCGGGTTGGCGTTCAATACGCTGGCGATCTCGTCCAGCTTAGGCTGGTTCGAGGTCAGCTTGGCGCTGTCGAAGTTGAACAGTTCGGTCGACGACATCGTCACTTTTTCGAAGCGTGCCGGCGGCGGTGGTGGCGGAGCCATCGGCGCTGGCGCCGGTGCGGCTTCGGCGACCGGTGCTGGCGGCGGCGTTGGCTCGGCTGCCTTAGGTGGCGCCGAGAACGCGAAGTTCAGGCCGACGGTCACATACAGGTTGTCCGATTTGCTGCGCGGGAAAGCATCGTCGCGAAGGAAGCCATGCACGTCACGGATGTCGGCCTGGAAGGTGGTGCGGTCGTTGATGTCGGCCTGGAAGCCCAGGCCGGCGTTGACGTAACCGGAGTTTTTCTTGGTCTGGCCGATGACGTTCAGGTTCGTCTTGTCGCGCTCGACGCCGGCGCCGATCAGGATGAACGGGCGGAAGCTTTTACGGGAGAACATATACAGGCCGTCGACGCCCAGCGTCTGCTGCTGATAGCGCTGGCCGTTTTCCTTGGAGCGGGCGTAGGTGGTGCCCATTTGGACGTCCCAGCTCTCATTGACCGCTTTACCAAACTTCAAGCCACCGCCGTAGCCTTTTTTGTCCATGCCGAAAGCGTCGTCGTCCGGCCTGATGCCGTTGACGCTAGGCTGCACGTACCACGATGGATTGATGACCGCGTCTTGAGCGACGGCGGAAAACGACGCGCAGAGGGCTGCGACGGCGAGGACGATGTTCTTAGTTTTTTTCACAAGTAGACTCCCGGATTAATATTGATGATATGGCGCTATGTTGGTGCTTCAATTCAGCAGCAGTGCTGTATT
>DASVTJ010000228.1:0-2737 GCA_036387635.1 Duganella sp. | reverse complement strand
GCGCGAAGGCGCCGACGGCAAGCCCTTGAAGAACAAGGAAGCGAGCCGCGCGCAAGCCGCCGCCACGCAGTTGCGCTTCGACGACGCCGCGTACACCAATGGCTGGCACGCCGGCAACCGCACCTTCTGGCAGCAAGCCGGCTTGACCGATGCACGCGACGGCACGCCGGACAGCCGCTTCCGCGATCGCGCCGCCGCCGCACGCGACGCCGGGGTGGAGGTCCAGGAGGAAGTCTATCGCGCCGCCTGGAACGCCGAGATCCTCAATTACTGGCGCAACCTCGGCGCGCAGGACGCCGTCAGTGGCAAGGACTTCGCCCTGCGCGCCAGGGAAGCGCGCCAAAAGGGGTTGAAGGTCTTCGAGTCCGAATACCGCCAGGCCTGGGAAAAGCGCCTGGCCGACCACTGGCGCCAGGCCGGCGCGGAAGACGGCTATGGCAAACCGTTCATGTTGGAGGAACGAATGGCCAGCGCCGCGCGCGACGGCGTGTTTGTCATCCCGTCGACGCGCGACATCTACACCAAGGCCTGGGAAGAGCAGAACGCCAAGTATTGCGTACCGGAGAACGCCTTCGAACGCGGACGCGCCAACAGCGGCATGGCGGTCGAGGTATGCCGCCGCGAGCTACGCGACCAGTTGAAGCGCGCCTACGTCAGTGGTCAGGATTTCGAGGTGGCCGGCGCCAAGTATCGCCAGGCGGTCGGCGACGCCAATGAACTGGAAGCGCGCTTGTACGATGTTCGCGGGCGCTTATCGCGGGTCGACCGCGACATGCGCTCCGCGCCGGACGCCAAGGCGGGAGCCAAGGCGGGAGCCAAGGATAATGCGGCCAACGAAGAAAACAAGAAGCAGGACCGCCGCCGCGAACAGGAGCGGCGGGAGCTGATCGATTATGCCCGGCGCCTGGAATGGCAGCTCGATGAAGCGCGCCACTGGATCGAGCGGCTGGACTTGCAGATGCAAAGCCTGCGCCGCAATATTTTTTAGTAACGCTATTAGTTAGAAATCGACGGTCGCCGACACCACCGCCGTGCGCGGCGCGCCGAGCACCAGGTAACCCGATCCCGGGTACCCGCCGGCCGACGCCCAATAGTTCTTGTCGGCGACGTTATCGATCCGCGCACGGAAGGTGACCTTGCGGTCGGCGATGGTGGTCACGTAGTTCGCGCCGATGTCCAGGCGATGCCACGATGGCAGTTTTTGTTGGTTGGCGCCATCGGCATACTGCGACGACGTGTACAGCGCGCGCGCGTTCAGGTTCAGGCCCGGCACTCCCGGCACATCCCACTCGGCGCCGATATTGGCTTGCGTCTTCGGCACGCCGATCACGTCGTTGCCCTGATTGGCGCCGTCGGCGGTGACGCGCTGCTCCGCCTCCAGCAACGTCAGGCCGCCCAGCAAACGCAAGCCGCGCGCCGGCACCCCGAACACGGTCATCTCCAGCCCACGGTTGCGCTGCTCGCCGAACACCCCGAAGCGGTCGCCCTGGATATACGCCGACGGTTGCGTGGTGGTGAACACCGCCGCGCTGGCGCCGACATTGGCGACGTCGTACTTCACGCCGATTTCCTTCTGCTTCGAGACAAACGGCGCGAAGCCTTCGCCGATGTTGGCGATCGGCGTGCCGTCCGCCTTGTTGCCGGACGCGATCGGCCCCTGGCGCAGGCCCTCGGTGTAGTTCGCGTATAGCGACACGCCTTTGACAGGCCGGTAGACGATGCCCGCCATCGGCGTCACTTCGCTGTCGTTGTAGTGCGACAGCCCGGCGCCGGAGTTGTAGTCGTAGCTGTCGGCCCTGATCTTCTGGTGGCGCACGCCCACCGTCAGCAGCACTTTGTCGTCCAGCATCGACAAGGTGTCCGCCAGCGCATAGCTGGACAGGATGGATTTGGCGGTCAACTTCGGATCGGTCATCACGCCGCCAGTGAAGAAGTCGGTCGCCGGCGCGGCTACATCGACCGGGTTGAAGATATTGGTCGCGAAGCCGGCGAAATTGCTGAATGCGTAGGCGTTGCGCGACTCTTGCCAGAAGCCCGACGCCGTCGCGCTCAGGCCATGGCCGATGGCGCCTGTACGCAGTTTGGTGCGCACGCCGATTTCGCCGGTGCGCACGCTGTCATGGCGCACGTTGTCGAAGCGGTACATGCTGGCCGCGCCGCCGGTAGTGCTAACGGTCGGCTCGGCGATGATGTTCGATTCGTCGCCGCTGCGCGCGCCCAGCGCCGCCCATGCGACGGTGTCCTTGGCCAGATCGAGCTCGCCGCGCAACGTGCCGAAGGTATCGCGCTCGTTCGAGTGGGTCCACTTTTGCGCCCAGTTGCTGTCGGCGTCCGGCGCCGAGGGCAGGGCGACGGCGGTGTTAACGGTAACGCTGGGCCGCGCGCCTTTCAGCTTGTGGTTCTGGTAGCCGATATCGGCCGACACGCGGAAGTCGCGCGCCTGGAAGTCGGCGCCGACGGAAGCCACGCTCAGCTCGCGGTTTTCGCCGTCGATGGCGGTGTCGCCGTCGCGCCGCACCGCGTTGATGCGGATGCCGGTGTTACCGTTCTGGCCGAAGCGGCGGCCGATGTCGACGGCGCCATAACCCTGGCCGCCGCTCTCGATGCCGACGGTCGCTTGCGTCAGCGGGTTGTTCGTCGCCCGCTTGGGCAGCAAGTTGATCGAACCGCCGACGCCACCGCCACCGGGCGCCGCGCCGTTGATGAAGGAGTTCGCGCCGCGCAGCACTTCCACGCG
>DASVTJ010000227.1:0-2974 GCA_036387635.1 Duganella sp. | reverse complement strand
TCCAGGCCGCCGTAGAACGACGACACGGTGCAGCGGTGGCCGGCGTCTTTTTCGCATTCGGCGGTGATGGCCTTGGCGTTTTTCTCGATCGCGTCGCTGCGCGCCTTGCCGCTCAGTTTGGCGACATCGGCGGTGACGACTTGCTTGCTGACGTCGGTGACGGCCTTGGTCACGAAGATGCGGCTGCCCGGGGCGGCCGGCAATTCCTCGCCGAAGTTCTTGGCCAGGAAACCGTTGGCCAGCAGGTTGCGTTCCGGCGTGGAATTATGCGCGACGCTGCCGTAGACGCAATGGTGGTTGGTGGCAACGAGGCCTTGCGGCGACACGAACGACGCCGAGCAACCGCCCAGGCTGACGATGGCGCCCATCGGGAATTCGGTCAGTTTGGTCAGCGCGGCGGGGTCGAGCTTGAGGCCGGCGGCTTTCAGTTCCTTCGCCACTTGTGGCAGCTGTTGCGGCATCCACATACCTTCGTCGGCATGGGCGGTGGCGGCGGTGCTGAGGATGGCGAGCGCGATCAGAGTCTTATGCATTTATATCGTTCCAAATTTGGTGACGGGGACAGCGCTGAGAGTATCCGCAGCATTGCCGTATACGTCAACCAGATTTTAACGATGCACGCCTCCCGCCCGACTCCGGGCTACGGGGCTAGGGCTATGGCTTTGGCGGGCGGATGGGGGTGTATTGCGATGAGATGAGCTGCCATTTGCCTTCCAGCTTGCGGGCAACGTAGCTGGCGCGCATGGCGACGCTGCGCGCCTGGCCTTCAGTGCCGATGTTGTAGGTCAGTCTGGCGATGATGGTCGCACTTTGGTCGAACGTGCGCACGCTGGGCTCATCGATCTGGATGGCGGGCGCTTCGCGGCGCTTGTCGGCGGCGTAGAAGGAAAGCATCTTTTCGCGGCTGTCGACCTCGCCGAGAGGCGAGATTTCGATGTAGTTGTCGGCGGTGATGGCCCGCAAGGCGGGCTGGTCGAAGGCGCGCTGCGCTTCGACGTGACGGTTGATCAGAGCAACCAGCTCGGCGTCGGCGCCGTCCGGCACGGCGCAGGCGTTGCCCATCGCGATACTTAAAACGGCCGCCAGCAGCAACGCGTCAAGGCGCGGTGCCGGGCGCAACGGAAGTGCGGGGCGGTTCGGCGTTGGAGCGGGCATCGTTATCCTTGTTAAGGGGAAATCGTTAACATTGTAAATGCGCAGTATTGCATGATTTTTTTGCGGAAATTCTCGCCTATTCTCACAGGCGGAAAAAAATCCTGCGCGTCCGTGTGGGACAGCGCAGGATTGTTTCGCCAGCCAGCACCCTCAGGGACGGTGCCGACATCCAAACATGGGTCCGTGTCCGAATGTCGGCACTGACCCCGGGGTGGGGGCTTAGTCGGCTTTGATGGCTTCGACCTGGATCGCCAGCTTGACTTCGGGAGCGAACGCCGGGATGGCATAGTTCAGGCCGAAATCGGTGCGCTTGAACTCGGCCGTGGCGTTGGCGCCGCACACTTCCTTTTTGTAGCGCGGGTGCATGATGCACTTGAACTTGTCGACCTTCAGCGCGACCGGCTTGGTTACGCCCAGCATCGTCAGTTCGCCGTCGACGCCGACCAGCTGGTCGCCCTCGAACTTGAACGACTTGCTCTTGTAGGTGATGGTCGGAAATTTCTCGACGTTGAACATGTCCGGGCCGCGCGCGTGGCTGTCCATCTTGTCGAAACCGAAGTTGATCGAGGCCGGGTCGATCGTCAGGTCCAGCGCGCCGGTCTTGGCCGCGCGGTCGAGCGTGACGGTGCCGCTGGTCTTGTTGAATTTGCCGCGCCAGACCGACAAGCCCATGTGGTCGGCCTCGAAGCTCGGGAAGGTGTGCGTCGGATCGATGTTGTACGTGGCGGCGATGGCCGACGTGGCCGAGGCGGCCAGCAAGGTGGCGATGAGGATCTGTAGTTTCATGTGGTGCGTCTCCTGTGGGATAAGTCGTTATTGGCCGGCTACCACGTGGAACTTGATCGTGACGTCGTCTGCCACCATGCTGGTGTCTTTCCATTCGCCTTCGCCGATGTTGTAGGCCAGGCGTTTGATCGGCAGCGCGCCGTCGAACACTTGCTTGCCGCCCTCGGTCTTGACCGTCAGCGGGAAGGTGATGTCGGCTGTCTTGCCTTTGATGGTCAGCTTGCCGGTGACGGTGAGCTTGCCGGGGCCGGCGCTTTTGATGGCGCTCGAGACGAACGTGGCTTTCGGGAACTGGGCCGAGTTGAACCATTCCTTCTTGGTCACTTCCTTGTTGTACTCTGGGTCGCCCATGTCGAGGCTGGCCGTTTCCACTTCGACCGTGGCCTTGGCGGCGTCCGGCTTGGCCGCGTCGTAGTCGATGGCGACGGTGTATTTCTTGAACTTCGATTCGATCGGCACGTTCATTTGCTTGAAGGTGGCCGACACCGAGCTCTTGGCCGGGTCGGTTTTCAAGGCGGCGGCGCTGGCGGCCAGGGCCACGCCCATCAGCGAGACGAGGGCGAGTTTTTTCATTGTTTTCATTGTTGTCATGGTGGCTCCAGTGGGGTTACGGCAGCATGCGCTTGAGCGTGATGTCGCGGTCGATAAAGTGGTGCTTGAGGGCGGCCAGCGCGTGGGCGACCACGGTGCCCGCCATTGTCATGACCAAAACATAATGAATGGTCTTTAAAATGGACTTAAGCTCGGGGTCCGGTCCGATCAGGGTCGGCAACGTGATCAGCTTCAGGTACACCACCGGCACACCGGCCGCGCTGCTGTACAGGTAGCCGGAAATCGGCGCGGCGAACATCAGGAAATACAGCAGATAATGGACGCTGTCGGCAACCTTGTGCTGCCAGCGCGGAATGCTCGGCAGCGGCGCCGGCGGCTTGTGCGACAGGCGCCACAGCAGGCGCACCGCGACCAGCGCCAGCACCGTCACCCCCAGCCACTTGTGCCAGGAGAAGTACTTCAGCTTGGTCGGCGAGAAGCC
>DASVTJ010000226.1:0-10069 GCA_036387635.1 Duganella sp. | reverse complement strand
TCACTTCGTGCATGCGGATCAGCAGCGAAGCGCCCACTGGCAGGCGGTGGTGACGGATTTTGCTGATGACCGGCGGTGCAACTTCCAACGCGCGCGACAGGGCCGCGTCGTTTTTCAACCGCAAGTTCTCGATCAACGTATCGAGCAGGCGGTTGGGATTGTATTGCAGCAGATCATCGCCATCCGCATCGTTGTTCATATCTATACCGACTTGGTTTGTCATGATTTCGTCTTTTCCTTCTGTAAAGTTGTCCTGCAAAGTACAACACTCGGAGCTGGCTTTGCTGCGTTAATGTTCATCCTTACCAAGGAACGAATTTACACACGGACCGATTCCGGGATAACAAGTTTCATAATATATACACAATTATACAACATCTCGCAATGTAATACTCGGCAGCAATAGAAAAAAATTGCACGGCCGTGTACTGTTGTCCCGATGCAACATTGTGTGAGAATTATACACCGACTCGTATGCTAAACTGGCGCGCACACTATTATTTAGCAACTAAAGTTAATTGTAAGACAATTCTGTTGTATAGATGCTTATCATTTATCGCTTTAGTGGCAAGTTTGGATGAATAATTTCCAAGTGTCAACTAAACAATACCCGGTGCAAGTAAGTGCGACAAGCCGATTTACGGATGCTTACATCCGTTGTCGTCGGCGCTCGCCATCCCTCACCATCCCGCCCCGACTGCTCCGCCTGTTTAAATGCCGCCGCGCGCCAGCCGGATCGCCCGCCCCAGCTCGACAACTGACATTGCATAGAAATAGCTGCGGTTGTATTGAGTAATCGCAAAGAAATTACTGTTGGCCAACCAATACTCGGTTGGATCGGCACCGTTCTGCAGATCGACAATGCCGTACGCCTGCTGATCCGGTACCGGTACAGTGGTGGTGACCCCCGCCGCTATCAAGTCCTGCGGGCGATATTTCGCTGTCAAACCCTGGTGCAGCATCGGTTCCCATGCTTTGCTGGGCGACATCGTGGCCGCGTACGCCAGCGGTCCGGCGATGTCGCGCTGCCAGCCGTGGGCCGACAGGAAGGCCGCCACGCTGCCGATGGCGTCGGTGGCCGAGCCGAGCAGGTCGATCTTGCCGCTGCCGTCGAAATCGACCGCGTATTTCATCGCGCTGCTGGGCATGAACTGCGGCATGCCCATGGCGCCGGCGAACGAGCCGCGCAGCGACAACGGATCGACGCCGTCCTGGCGCGCGAACAGCAACGTCGCCTCCAGCTCGCCACGGAAAAACGCCATGCGTTCGGCGCGCTTGGGCGCTTCCGGGTACGAGAACGCCAGCGTGGTCAGCGCGTCGATGACGCGGAAGCGGCCGGTGACGCGGCCGTACACGGTCTCGACGCCGATGATGCCGACCACAATCTCGGCCGGCACGCCGTACAGCACCTCGGCGCGCTTCAATGCTTCGACATTCTCGTTCCAGAACTTCACGCCACCGTCGACCCGCGTCGAATCGATCGTCAGCGCGCGGTAGGCTTGCCAGTTTTTCGGCTTGCCCGGCGGCGCCGGCTTGACCAGCTGCACCGTCGCGTCGACATAGCGCACCTGCGCCATCAACGTGTCGAGCTCCTTGCGGTCGAAGCCGTTGCGGGTGGCGACATCGTCGAGGAAGGTGCGCACTTCCTTCCATTCGCCGAAGTTGACGTACTCGCCAACGTAATCGATCGATGGCACGGTTTTCTTTTTGGCCGGCGGCGCCTTCTTCTTGGCTTTTTGCTGCTGGCTTGGCGGCAAGGTGTAGCCGTAGCGGTCGACCTGGGCGTGGCTGGCGCAGGAGGCGGCCAGCAACGCGGCGGCCAGCAAGGGGGAAATCAGAGTCTTCATCGGCATAAAGGTAACAGTGTTTTCAGCGTCCGCAGGGACGCCGATCGTGATTCGGGCTCGGCGGCGCCGTATTGCAGCGCGCCGTACACATTCAAAAATCGCTCCATCGCGGCATGTTTTTCGTCGCTGGCGGGCATCAGCCGCAGGCGCTGCGCGTAGCTGCGCGGGCCTTCGTCCGGGCGGCGCGCGTAACCGTGGCGCGCCTGCTGCCGACAAAAAGCCTGGTACAGCGCGTCGAGCGGGGCGAGCGGACGGCGCTGGCGCCACCAGTGCAGCAGCCAGCCCAGCGCATAGACCAGCAGCGCGCCCGAGGCGCCGCGCCAGTTGCCGAAAGCTGAGCCTAGTTCTCTAAGGAAACCCTGCTGCCTGTTGGGATTGTAATCCAGGACCCATTGATTCCATGAATTATTCAGTGCGGCGTAACGGAATCTGAGTTGCCCCAGCCACGAATGGGGATCGTTTTGCAGCGCGATCAACTGGCCGAAGCCGAAACCGGACACTGGCGGCAAGGCCCGCGCGAGGTTGCGGCTGATGCGCTCGGGCGCCACCGCGCCGGTCGGATCGACGCGGCGCCAGCCCTGGCCGGGTAGCCAGATCTCGGCCCAGGCGTGGGCGTCGGACTGGCGCACCGTCAGGTAGCCGTCGAGCGGGTTCAGCTCGCCGCCCTGGTAGCCGGTGACCACGCGCGCCGGCACACCCATTGCGCGCATCAACACCACGTAGGCGCCGGAATAGTGCTCGCAAAAGCCGGCTTTGCTGGTGAACAGGAAATCGTCGACCATGTCGCGCCCGGCCAATGGCGGCTGCAAGGTGTAGCTGAAGGTGTCGCGGTTGAACAGCGCCAGCACCTGTTGCGACAGCAGCCGGGCGCCGGCGCCGGGTGTGGCCTGCCCGAGCCGCCGCGCCAGCGCCAGCGTGCGCGGGTTGAAGCCGTCCGGCAGCTCCAGCCAGCGCGCCAGGTTTTGCGGCTTTTCGGTCGCTTGCAATTGAAAATCGAGGTAGGCGCTGGCGGCGTAGCGCACCCGCCGGCCGACCGGCTCCAGCATGAATTGTTCCATCTCCTCGGAGTCGCGCACGCCGAAGCCGGGCACGCTGAAGTGCGGCCCGGTCAGTTCCAGCAGCGCCAGCCAGCGCTTGCCGGTCGGCTCCATCGTCACCTCGTGGCGGACCGGTTGGCCGCGCACGCTGATGGCGACGTCCTGGCGCTGGGCGCCACGGAGGCGCGGCACGCGAGTCCAGGTGCGGCCGTCGTAGTCGCCCAGCACGATACTGCGCCAGTACAGCTGGCTGCGCGGCGGCATCGGATCGAGAAAACGCACGCGGAAGGCCACCTCGTCGGACTGCGCCAGCGACGACAGCGTGCCCGGCGCCATGCTGTCGGAAATGCCGCTGCGGCCGCTGTGGGCGCTGTGGGCGTCATTCGGCAGGCCCCACAGCGGCCCCTGAATGCGCGGAAAGCCGATGAACATCAGCAGCGCCAGCGGCGCCGCCAGCAGGCACAGCTTGGCCGAGGTGCGCAGGCGCCGCGCCAGCGGCGGCACCACGCCGGTGTACTGGAACGATTGCTGCGCCGTCAGCAGCATGACCAGGGTGGCGGCCATGAACAGCGCCGTCAACATCGTTTGCGAATAGAAAAAACTGGTCAGCAGCACGAACAGGCTGAGGAAGATGACCACGAACAGGTCGCGCTTGGCGCGCATTTCCAGCAGTTTGAAGGCCAATAGCAAGGCGAGCATGGCGACGCCGGGGTCGCGGCCCAGCAAGGTGCCGTAGCTGAGGTAGACGCCGGCCATCGCCGCCACCGCGACCGGCGCCAGCAGCCAGAAAGGCGGCATGCGCTTGCCGCGCCAGGTGATCGCCGCGCGCCACAGCAACGTGGCGCACACGGCCACGCTGGTCCAAACCGGCAGGTGGGCGAAGTGCGGCGCCAGCACCATCAGCGCGGCGGTCAACAGCAGCAGCGTGTCGGCCTTGTCGCGCGGCAGCTCGGCCAGGCGTTGCAGCAGGCCGGCGCCCGATAGCCTGCTCATGGCTGTGCCTCGATGCCGTGCAGCGCCAAGGCGCGCAGGCAGGCGGCGCGGTGGGCGTCGCCCAGCGCCGGGCCGTAGGCGTGTTGCGCCAGCCGGAAGCGGTAGGGCAGCGCGCGTCGCTCGGCCTCCAGCACCCACTGCGTCATGCGCGACAGCCGCAGCTCCAAGTCCATGTGCGCCGGGAGGTCGGCGAAGTCGAGCGCCAGCTCGGCCACCGCGCCGCCCTCGAAATGCTTGGTCACCAGTTGTCCGCCGAAGGCCGGATCGTGGCGGGCGATCTGCCGCCACGCCAGATGGCGCATCGGGTCGCCCGGCTGGTAGCCGCGGATGCCGGCGAAATTATCCAGCCCCACGGCGCCGTGCCCGTCCTCGCTGGCGGCGCCGCTCGACGGCAGCGGCTGGCCCGGCGTTTCCGGCGCCGGATACACCAGCACCTTCAGGTCCGGCTGCCAGTAGCTCCACGCCTTGAACAACCCAAGTGGAAAGCGCGTCGTCAGCCGGATGCGCGGCGCGGCCAGCCAGCCGCGTTCACGCGTCGGCGCCGACAGCTGCACCACACTGGCGCCGCCGGCCGGCACGTCGGTCGCCACGCCGGGCGCCTTGTGCGATTCTCGCTCGGGCAGAAAGCCCAGCCAGATGGCGTAGCGATCGAGCCGGGTGCGGTTAATCAGATGCAGTTCGAAGCGCGCCGCCTTGCCGGCGAACACCGGCTGCGCGCGGCCCGGCGCCAGCGCCAGCATGGCCAGGTTTTTCGACGTCAGGTACATGTCGGCCACCGCGCAGGCGCCGGTGAAGAAGGTCAGCGCGAAGCCCAGGCCGAGGTTGTAATTGAGCGCGCCGATCAGCATCACCAGCAGCAGTACGGCAAAGGCGAGGCCGGCGCGCGTGGGCAGGATGAAGACGCGGCGCGACGTCAGCGTGACCTCGCCCGGCTCGCTGTCGCGCAGCTTGAACAGCCACTGGTCGCGGCCTTTGCGATACAGCGCTTGCAGCCCGAGGTTCATTTGGCGGTGGTGAAGAGGATCACGATGGTTGAATGGGGCATGGGAGCGGTGCGCAGCGCGCGAACAAGGCCCGGCGCTACAGCGGCACCGATTTTTGCAGCTGCAGTACCAGGTCGCGGCTGGCCAGCGCCACGCCATGCGCCGCCTTCAACGGCCGCAGACGGTGTGCGCACACCGGCACCAGCACCGCCTGCACATCTTCCGGCAGCACATGGTTGCGGCCCTCCAGCGCGGCCCAGGCGCGCGCCGCCTGCAGCAGCGCTATGGCGGCGCGCGGGCTCATGCCCTCGGCGAACATGCCGTTCTGGCGCGACGCCGCCGCCAGCGCCTGTACGTAGTCTACCAGCGGCCCCGAAACGTGGATCTGCTTGAGCGATTGCTGCGCGGCGGCCAGCTCGGGCGCCGTCATCGCCGCCGGCAGGGTCTTGAGCAGGACGCGGCGGTCCTCGCCCATCAGCAGCGCGCGTTCGGCGGCGGCGTCCGGGTAGCCCAGCGACAGGCACATGAGGAAGCGGTCCAGCTGCGACTCCGGCAGCGGGAACGTGCCGATCTGGTGGGTGGGATTTTGCGTGGCGATGACGAAAAACGGCAGCGGCAGCGGGCGCGTGACGCCGTCGGCGCTGACCTGGCGCTCCTCCATCGCCTCGAGCAGGCCCGATTGCGTCTTCGGCGTGGCGCGGTTGATCTCGTCGGCGAGCAGCACCTGCGTGAAGATCGGCCCGGGATGGAACACGAAACCGTTTTTCTCGCGCTCGTAGATCGAGATGCCGTTGACGTCTGCCGGCAGCAGGTCGCTGGTGAACTGGATGCGGTTGAAGCGTAGCCCCAGCGAAATGGCCAGCGCGTGCGCCAAGGTGGTCTTTCCCACGCCGGGCACGTCCTCCACCAGCAGGTGGCCCCCGGCCAGCAGGCAAGTCAGTGCTTGACGTATCTGCATGTCCTTGCCGACAATGATGTCGCCAACCTGACGGGCCACGGCGTGCAATTTTGTGTACATGATATGTATGGTAGATTAGCACCTGGAAACAGCAGCGGCGTTTTAAGGGATTCTATGCGAGAAACTGCGCACGGGATACAGATCAGTGCCAACCACCAGTGACATGACCACAGCCATATACAGCCATCCAGACTGCCAGCGCCACGACATGGGCGACTGGCATCCCGAATCCCCGGCGCGCCTGCAAGCCATCGCGGACCAGTTGATCGGATCGCACATCAGCGACCTGCTGGAGTACCGCGAGGCGCCGCTGGTGGCGATCGCGGACCTGGAGCGCAACCACAGCCGCAACGCCATCGCCATCGTGCGCGACAACGTGCCGGCGCCGGGCGAGACCTATCCGATCGATGGCGACACCTCGCTCAACGCGTGGAGCTGGCTGGCCGCGCAGCGCGCCGCCGGCGCGGCGGTGGCCGCCACCGACGCCGTCATCGACGGCGAAATCGCCAACGCCTTTTGCTCGGTGCGCCCGCCGGGCCACCACGCGCGCCCGGTCGAGCCGATGGGCTTCTGCCTGTTCAACAACGTCGCCGTCGCCGCCAAGCACGCGCTCGACGCGCGCGGGCTGGCGCGCGTGGCCATCGTCGATTTCGACGTCCACCACGGCAATGGCACCGAGGAAGCCTTCCGCCACGAGCCGCGCGCGCTGATGGTGAGCTTCTTCCAGCATCCATTCTATCCGTACAGCGAGCCGGGGCCGATCACCGCCAACCTGGTCAACGTGCCGGTGCCCCTGCACACCAAGGGCGAGGCGGTGCGCCAGATCGTCACCGAACAGTGGCTGCCGGCGCTGCACGCGTTCAAGCCGGAGATGATTTTCATCTCGGCCGGTTTCGACGCCCACCGCGAGGACGATGTCGGCGGCATGGGATTGGTGGAAGCCGATTACGCGTGGATGACCGAGCAGGTGATGGAAGTGGCGCGCCTGTACGCCAAGGGCCGCATCGTCAGCTGCCTGGAAGGCGGCTACAACCTGTCTGCGCTGGGCCGCAGCGTGGTCGCGCATTTGAAGGCGCTGGCCGAGATCTAGCGTCCCGTACCAGCGCCGCGCCGTGGCGCTTCGCTACTCGGCGTGCTTGAGGTTCTTGTCGAGGAAGGTCTCGACCTGCTGCCAGAAGGCGATCCTGGTTTTTTCCTTGCGCCAGCTGTGGCCTTCGTCGTCGTAGACGATCGAGGTGACGTTGCCGTTGTGGGATTTGATGGCGTCGCGGAAGCTTCTGGCGTGCGCCAGCGGCACGCGGGTGTCGCCGGCGCCGTGGGCCATCAGCAGCGGCTGCTTCAACTCGGCCGCGCGCCGCTGCGGCGAATTGCGGCGGAACATAGCTGCGTCGGCCTCGTTGTCCGGGTCGCCGATTAGGGTGCGCATGCTGTAGCCCAAGTTCTCCTGCGACGCGTCGGACTCCGTCGACGTGAACATCAGCCCGATATCGGTCACGCCCGCCCATTCGACGCCGGCGCGGAAGATTTGCGGGTCCTTGATCAGTCCCATCAGCGTGGCGTAGCCGCCATAGCTACCGCCGGCGATGCCGATGCGTTTTGGGTCGGCCCAGCCCTGTTTGACGGCCCACTTGGCCGCGTCGGCCAGGTCGTCCTGCATGGCGCCGCCCCATTGCTTCCAGCCGGCCTCGAAGTGGGCCGGGCCGAAGCCGGTGCTGCCGCGATATTCCGGCTGGATCACCACATAGCCGCGCGAGGCCAGGAAGGCCGCCTCGTCGTCCCACTCCCACGACGCGCCGCGCACGTACGGGCCGCCGTGCACCAGCACCACGGCCGGTTGCGGACCGCTCGCCTTGACGGCCGGCAGCGTCACGTAGGCCGGAATCGAGCGGCCGTCGCGCGCCGTGTAGTGGTGGAAGCTGCGCCGGCCCATCTGCGCCGGCTTGAGGTCGGGATGGGTGCTGCCCAGGCCCACCACGGCGCCGTTGGCGCGGGTGTAGAGCACGTACTGGATCGGCTGGCGGTCGGAGGCCGAACTGATCAGCAGCACCGGGGAGCCGAGGCAGTCGCTGGCGCACAGGATGGTGTTGGTGGCGCCGGGCAGGGCGGCGTCGACCTTGGCTTGGTCGGCCTGCATGCGGGCGTTGAACCAGACGGTGGTGGTGGCGTCGGTTTCCGTGTGGATGCCGATCAGCCGCTTGGTGGGGTAGTCGATCGCCGGCGTGCCGCGGAAATCGAAGCCGGGGGCCTCCACGGTCGGCTCGGCGTCCATCGCCATGGCCTTGAGGTCGTAGCGGAACAGCGCGTCGTAGCCTTTGTACGACGACTTGACGTACAGCGTGTCGGCGCCGTCGAAGAACATCGGCGTGAAACGCTTGTCCTTGAGGCAGACGCCGTTGTCGATCTCGGTCCAGGTGGTGGCGTCGGGTTTGCGGTAGGAGGCGATGCAGCGGCCCTTGCGCACCGACAGCACCACGCGCGGCACGGCGTTGGCGTCCGTGATCCAGGTGCGGCTGGCGTCGGGCTGTGTGCCTTCGAAGGCTGCGCTCAGCTGCCCGCTGCGGGTGTTGAGCCGATACAGGCGCGACGCGGACGGCCCCATGTCGGTGTTGTTCCAGCGGTATTTCTCCACCAGTATGTCGTCCGAGCCGTCGTTGGTGGCGCCGAAGAACGCATGGTCGGCCGTGAGCACGCGGCTCGCCAGCAGCGAGCCCGTTTGCGCCTCGTTGCTGTGCGCCCAGTTGCCGTTGATCAGATGGCGCTGGTTGGCGCCGTCGCGGTCCACGGCGAACTCATCCAGGTTGGTCTCCAGGTTCAAGCGCATGTTCTTGAGCGTGAAGCCGACCCGTTTTTCGTTGACCCAGTGGATGGCATCGAAGGCGACCGCCTCGGGATCGACCTTGGTGATGACGGTGGCCCGCTTGGGGTCGGCGGTGTTGCGGATCACCAGCGCCTGGGTGCCTTCGGGTAGCATCACGGCCATCGCCACATAGCCGCCCTTGGGCGACAGCGCGACATGGCTGATTTGACTGGTCTGGAAAAAACTGGCGACGGCCGGCGGCGCGCTGGTGGCGCCGTCGTCGGCGTGGGCGACCAGCTGGAACGCGGCCGCGCCCAGCAACAAGGTAAGGCGATGAAAGTGATAGCGTCGCATGGAGAGGGCCGATAAGAGTTGGAGATCGGTTGATCATAGGACCGCGTCGCGGGTCTGTCTTTGACGCCGCACATACCTTTCGGCAACTTCGCGGGCGGTGCCGATGGGGCGGATGGCGTTGTGCGCATCCACCCCTTTAGCGATCGGGCCGTGTGAGTTTCGGACCCGGCCGGACCTGGCGTCAGGCCTTGACTTCGTTGACGGCTTTGCCGCTGTTGCCGGCCCAACGGTACAGACCGACGACCACGACCAGGCCGACGATCAGCGAGATGATCATCGTGTGCGCTTCGCTCAGTGTGTTGGCGATGGCCAGCGGCTCGCCTTCGCCCGAGACCACGATCAGGCCCGCCAGTGCGACGTTGAACAAGCTCTCGCCGACGATGAAGCCGGACATGATCAACACCGCCAGCCGCTTGGCCGTTTCGCCGCCGACCGATTTGCCGCAGGCGCGCTCGAAGAAGTAGCCGGCCACCGCGCCGATCACCACCGGCGTGATCACCGCGCTCGGCAGATAAATCGCCAGGCCCACGCCCAGCGGCGGCAGGCTGTATTTGTCGTCGCTCGATTTTTTCAGCACGAAGTTGACCGCCACCAGCGCCAGGCCGATCAGGGCGCCATAGCCCAGCAGGTTCCATTGCAGGTTGCCGCCGATGACGCCCTTGGCCAACGTGGAAATGAGCAGCGCCTGCGGCGCGGCTAGCGGCTGGTCCGAGATCGAATCGAGATTGGGCGCGCCGACAAAGCCGTTGGCGTGATTGAGCAGTTCCAGCACCGGCGGCACCACGCACGAACCGGCGAACACGCCGATCAGCAGCGCCACTTGCTGCTTCCAAGGCGTGGCGTCGACCAGCTGGCCGGTCTTCAGATCCTGCAAATTGTCGTTGCCGATGACGGCCACCGCCAGCACCACGGTGGTAACGAACAGCGCGAAGGCGATCAGCGCCTGCGCCACTTCCGGCCCCATGATGCTGCGCCCGACCATGCCGACGCTGAGCGCGGCGCCCAGGATCGTCAAAATGGCGATGCCGGACACCGGCGAGTTGGACGAGCCGATCAAGCCGGCCATGTAGCCGCAGACGGCGGCGGCGAGGATACCGGCG
>DASVTJ010000225.1:0-5097 GCA_036387635.1 Duganella sp. | reverse complement strand
TCGTCGATCAGCCCTTCGCTGCGCGTTTCGAGGATTTTGCCGAAGATGGCGGCGCGGCTTTCCACCGCCAGCGAATACTTGCCTTCGCCGGCGCGCCATTGCACCGTCGCCGTGCCGTTGATCGTCAGGCCGTGCTGCTTGGCGGTGATGTTGTAGACCAGGTCGGCCGGCGGCGGCTCGCTGTGCGCGCGTTTGGCGCTCGGGTGGGCGGCGGCGTCGCTGGCGGCGCTGGCGGCGTTGGCGCCCGTGACGCCCGCGACCGAGACGGCCAGCAGCACGGCGGCGCTCAGCAAACGGACGGTGTGAAGTTTTTGCATGTTATTTTCCGGATTCTGTGATCGTAATGTTGGAGACGGTTTGCGTGGTCAGCGCGCCGCTCGCTTCTGTGTTGCGTATCTGGACCGGGTACCAGTTCATGCCCGGCGCCAGCCATATGTCCAGCCGCGACGAATAAGTGCCCGGCTTGGGCGGCCGGGTCAGGTGCCAGGTGACCAGTTTGCCAAGTTTCGTGTCCAGCTCGTCCTCGCCGACCAGTTGGAAGCGGAACATCGTCGCCTCCTTCTCGTCGCCGACTTGTATGTCGATATCGCCGCCAAGCTGATTGACGTCGCCCCGGCCGATTCCGCCCAGCTGGAACGGCACGGTGGCCTTGTCCTGCGCGCCGGCCTGCAACGGATAGCTGCGCTCGGACGCCGAAAAGGTGATCGTGCCCTTGTCGCGGTTGAAGTGGGTCGCGGTTTCGGCGCGGCGGGTGCGCTTTTCGGTGACACGGACCGGCGCGATGCCGAAGTCGTCGATCTCGCCTTCGCTGCGCAGCACCAGCAGATTGACGCGCGTCACCAGCAGGCTGACACCGGCCTCGACAGAGGCCTGGTAACGGCTGCCGTCAGTATGCCACGTCATCGTCGCGGAGCCTGTCCATTTGGTGCCGTCGGCGTCGACCCGCGCCACCGCCATGTCGAACTTGGCCGACGGCGGCAGTTGCACCTTGTAGCGGCGCGTGCCGGACGCGGGCGCGGCGTCGGGCGCGGGCGGCGCCGCCACCGGAGTCTCGGCCGGCGCCGGCGGCACGGCGGGCTTGGGCTTGCCGGCGCCGGGCTGTTTCGGGCCGGCGCCGTTGCCGTTGCCGTCGGCCGATCCGTCCGCCGAAGCGTCGGCGCCGGCGGCCGCGTCGTCCGGCGCCGGCGTGGCGGCGGAGACGGCGACCAGCGCGTCGGCGTCCGATGGCGCTGCCGGCGCGGGGGCGGGCGCGGGCTTGGACTTTGGCTTGGACTTCGGCGCTGGCGTTGGCTTGTCCTGCGACGCGTCCTGCGGCGTCAATGGCTCGACATCGACCAGCGGCGCGCTTTCGACGCGCTTGGGCAGCGTCAGGCGCAGTTGCGCCGTCATCACCGGCGGCGGGCGCGGCGCGGCACGCGGCGCGGACGACGCCAGATGACCGCCAACCCAGTCGATCGCCACGAAATGCAGCGCCAGCGTGGCGGCACAAACGGCCAGCAGGCGGCGGCGCTGAAAGAGGGAGGAAACAATCGTCATGCTTGCTAGTTTAACGCGTTCGCGGCCAAGCATCGGTCCGCCGCCACTTGGTCTCTGCAATGTTGTCAAAATCTTTTGAATGCGGCCCCGATATCTGCTACGCTGAAAGCTGATCCCACAGGAGACTTACATGGCCAATTCGCAAATGCCGAACATTCCAGGCGTCGGAGTGATGACCGATACTTTAGATTTTGTCAAAAGCCTGTGGGGCAGCATGAGCGTCCCCGGCTTGACGGCGCCGACGCTGTCGGTCGAGGACCTGGACAAAAAGATCAACGACCTCAAGGCCGTCGAAGCCTGGCTGAACCTGAACATGAGCATGCTGCGCGGCACCATCCAGGCGCTCGAAGTGCAGCGCGGCACCATCGCCACACTCAAATCGGTCGGCGCCAGTATGGCCGCCGCCGTCAACACCGGCAGCACCGACAAGAGCGTCTTCGACGCCAATCCGTACGCGTCGGCGTTCTTCCAGCACGCGCGCGAAGCCGGCAAGGGCTACGCCAACGTGCCGTCGTGGCCACCGGCGCCCGTTCCGGCCGCGCCGCAGCAGGCCGCACCGAAACCCGCCGACGCCAAGCCGGCCGCCGACGCCGCCGCGCAGATGCCCAATCCGGCCGTGTGGTGGAATTTGCTGCAGGATCAGTTCAAACAGGCGGTATCGACGGCGATGGCGTCCGAGTCGATGATGACCGATGCCGCCACGCGCGCCACCGATACGGCGGTCAAGCTGGCGGCCGCCGCCAGCAAGGCCGCCGCCGAGGGAAACAGTGCCAATGACGACGGCACCGGCCAGGAGCAGGCGGACGCCAAGACGGCGGCGAAAAAAGCCACCGTCAAAAACGAGCCGGCGAAAAACGGCAAGCCCGGTTCCGACAAAGGCTGATGGCCTGGCAGGCCTAGCCTGCTAGGCCAGGCGCTGGATGCGGATGGCGTCGATCAAGCCGTCGCCCTGGCGCTGCACCTTTTCGATATCGATCAACCCTTCGCCTTCGAGCAGCTTGGCGCTGTCGTGGGCCGACTGGAAGCTGTCGATGGTATCTCCCTTGGCAGCGATCGGACGTATCCACGCCACGCTGCCAACCTTCATTTTCACATACACTTCTTTTGCGATATCGCGCATATTTTTCTACCCTCTATTTGCTCTTATATGGACAGCGAATGGCGGCGTAAATACGCCGCGCCGCGATTCGCTGCAATCATTCGACGACACGGTAACAAGGCCGCCGCGCGTCCCTCCGTCACCATGCGCCCTCCCCCGGACCCGGCCCGGTACCCAGTCCGATACCTGGTCCGATACTTAGTCCGATACTTAATCCGATACCGCGCCGTTGGCCGCCTCGTACTCGGTCGCGGCGGCCGCCGCCACCACGCCGGACACCGGTGCCAGCTCGGCCAACTGCTCCATCAACTGCGCGAACCGCAGCTGCCCGGGCGTGATCGCGTCGACATGCATCAGCACCCCGATCGCCTCCTCGGCCAGCTCGCGCACATAACCAGTTTGATGCAACTGCGAGATCAGTATCTGCGCCGAATTAAACAGGATGCGCATATTGTGCGGCAGCGCTTTGCGCGCGACACGCATCCATTCGACCGCCTCGATCAATTTGCCCGTCTTCCACAGCAGCACTCCCGTGTTCATCATGTCGCCCGCCTCCTTGCGCGACGACTTGATCAATTCGATGCCCTCGTCGCCCATGCGCGCGTTGTCGAAGATCTTCTGCACGTCTTCGAGGAGCGGCACGTTATCATGATTGTTGCGCGCCACGTAGCACAGCAGGCTGACC
This sequence comes from Duganella sp., assembly GCA_036387635.1. Classification (GTDB taxonomy): domain Bacteria; phylum Pseudomonadota; class Gammaproteobacteria; order Burkholderiales; family Burkholderiaceae_D; genus Rugamonas. The sequence continues at coordinate 1,777 of DASVTJ010000225.1, read as the reverse complement.
GGCGCCTCCTTGACGCCCACCGCGAACAGCAGCGTGGCCATATCGAGGCAGGTGGTGCTGTCCGGCCGCTGCTTGGTTTCATCGCTCAGCATCACTTCCAGTTCGTCGCCGGACTTGCGCGCGCGCCGGTAGTCGCCGCTCTCGTGGTAGACCAGCCCCTCGGTGATCTTGGCGCGCAACGTGACCTGGTCGCCGCCGAATTGATGAACCGCCGCGTTCAACAGCCGGATCGCCTCCTTGGTGTCGTTTTTCTGGCCGCACACCCGCGCCAGGCCGAAGTAGGCGTCGACCGTCTTGGCCACCGAATACTCGCCCATCTCGATACATTTGCGGAAGGCCTTTTCCGCCACCGGGATGTTACCCAGCTTGAGCGCCGTCTGGCCGAACGCGCGCTGGCGCGGCACCGAATTGGGAGACAGCTTGGCGGCTTTTTCCAGCACGCCGAAGGCTTCCTCGTGCTTGCCCTGCAACTGGAACAAGCGCGCCAGCTGGTCGAACGCGTCGATATAAAAGCGGTTGTCGGCGATCACCGCCTGGAACATCAGCTGCGCCGATTCCAGCTCGCCGGCGCTCAGGCGGATTTTACCGAGGCCGCAGCGCGCCCAATTGTAGTCGCGCTCCTCGAGCACCTTTTCGTAGACGGCGCGCGCCTGTTCCGGCACGCCGCTCTTGAGCAGCAACGTGGCGCGCATGCGCTGCAAGTCGATCGCGTGCAGCGGATGGTGCCCGATCTGCTCCTCGCACAGGCGCGCCGCGCGCAGGTAATCCTTGTCGGCGAAGGCCTGGTCGATTTCGCGGAAGATCTGCTTGCGTGTCCACACGCGGTTCAGGCGCGTCAGCAGCACGCCCTCGGTGATCGGCTTGATGATGTAGGCGTCCGGCTGGTGTTCGGCCGCGCCCATCACCGACTCGACGCTTTTTTCGGCCGATACCATCAGCCACACGCTACTTGGCAGCATCAGGTTGCGCAGGCGCGCCTCTTCAAGCACCTGCTGGCCGTTCTTGCCGTCGCCTAGATTGTAGTCGCACATGACGACGTCGTAGCGCGTCTTCGACAGCAGCACGATGGCCTCGCCGCCGCTGGCCGCCTGGTCGATGTGCTTGGCGCCGAGGTTGCGCAGCGACTCGCGCAGCAGCTGGCGGATGCCGACGAAATCGTCGACCAGCAGATAGCGCTTTTCGGCCCAGTCGATGCCGCCGGCCGCCGGGGTGTCGCCGCTCATGGAAGCCGCAGCACGAAACAGCCGCCGCCCAGCGCGCCGCCGTTTTCCAGCGCGATGCCGCCGTGGCGCTGGCGATGCTTGTGCATCTTCGCCACTTCGCTGGAGAAGTACAGACCGAGGCCGCTGCTGTTGCTGAGGAAGTTGACGCCGACCTTGTTGACACCATCGGCCGTTTTCATGGCGCCGGCGCCGCTCTCCAGGATCGTCGGCGGGAAGCCGCCGCCGTTGTCCTCCACGCGCAGTTCCAGATAGTCGCCGTCGACCTTGACCGACAGGCGGATGCGGTCGCGCGTGTAGCGGATGGCGTTGTTGATGGCGTGCACCAGCACACCGATGATCAGGTCTTCGTCGAAGGTCCAGATGGCGTCCGGCGGGAGATCGGCATCGAACGCGACATCGAGCGTGACGCCGCGCGATTGCAGCAGGATGCGCGCCTGGCCCTTGACCTGGTCCACCAGCTCGCTGATGCGGTGGGCGGCGGGATCGAACGGATAACCGGGCTTGCCCACTTCCTTGTACAACGCAAGCAGCTGGATCAGGTTGTCGTTGAGGCG
>DASVTJ010000224.1:0-3811 GCA_036387635.1 Duganella sp. | reverse complement strand
GGCGGCCAGCGCGCTGGTGGTGGCCACGGCCGGCACGCGCGCGGTCTGGAACGCGCCCGGCTTGAACACCGCCTTCATCGCGTCGGTCTGGTTGGCGTAGAAGTCCATCGTCGGATAATGCGAGAAGGCCATCAGCTGCTTACCCTGCGCCTTGGCGCGCGCGGCCACCGACTTGATCCACTCCATCTGGTGGATCTTATGCGTGAGCACCTTGTTCCAGCCGGCGTTGCCGGCGCCATCGAAGCCGGCGAAGGCTTTCGGATTGGCCGGGTCGAACTTGGCGTTCGGAATATGGACGTTGGCGTCGACCGCCAGCAGCCACAAGCCTTTGACCGGCTCGACCAGATAGCTGGCGTCGATAATATTGCTGCAACGCGTGTAGGACTTGCCCAACTTGGCCTCGCCGGCGGCCTTGTAGCTGCCGCCCTCGCCTTCGGCGCAGATTTCGAACTCGCGCTTGCCCAGCGCGGCCGAGGCCGACGCGGCGTCGTAGCTGTACTTGCCGTCGGCGTAACGCGTAAACGGCGTTTCCCAGTAGACGTCGGCCTTGTTCGGCATGTAGCCGAAGTCGCCCAGCTTGGTCAGCAGGCGCTCGTAGCCCTGCTCGGTCAGCTGCGCGGTGCACACGACGGTCGGGTCCTTGGCCTTGCAGGCGGCGTTATTGGGCGCGTAGATCTTTTGATCCTTGCCGTCGCGCGTGAGGAAATCGTTCTTGCCGGCCTCGTCGTCATCGTACGGCTCGTTGGGGTCGTGGTTGCCGGGCGCGATGAAGAAGCGCATGCCCTTGGCCTGGTACTCGTGCAGGATGTCGGTCAGGCCGTCGATATTGATCGGCTGGGCGTCGTCGGAGATGTCGCCCGGCAATGCCACCAGGCGGATGTTCTTGGCGTAGGCGTCGTCGAGCGCGGCGCGGAAAGCGAAGTAGTTTTCGTTGAACAGGCGGGTCGACGTCAACTGCGCGTACATCGTGCGGATGGTGGCGTTCTTGCCGTTCCTGGTCGGGATGCCGGAGAACTGGCTGCTTTTGAGGTCGCCGTAGATGTTTTCAAAGTGCACATCGCTCATGAACGCGACGGGGGTGGAATTGTAGCCGGCGGCGGGCACGCCATCCACGGTTCCGGTGGCGACGTTACTGTCGCTACCGCAGGCGGACAACAGCGACACCATGGCGGCGGCCGCGATCAGCCGTGGGCGGGCATTGAAAACAAGACGCATGCGAACTCCATCAGTATGTTTTGGTGGAGCGCATTGTTGCACCCCCATATGACGGGTCGATTACATGACAATTGGCGTAGGATTTTGCCAGCAATGAAAAAGGGCCGCGAACGCGGCCCTCTCCATAAAACTTACAACGTCGCTACAGCTTACTTGATGCGCAGCGAGTTTTTCACATCGGTGACGCCTTTGACATTGCGGGCGACATCAACAGCTTTGTCCGCTTCAGCCTTCGACGGTACGAAGCCGCTCAGCACGACCGCGCCGTTGTTGGTTTCGACTTTGACGTCCAGCGATTTGAGCGCCGGCTGGGCCATCAGCTCGGTTTTGACCTTGGTGGTGATCACGGTGTCGGCGACAGCGTCCTTGGCCAGCGCGGTTTTCGAGCGGGTTTCGCACGATGCCTTGTCGGCGCCGGTCAGGGTGCCGCAATCGACGCCGGTTTGGGCCATGTCAGCGGTGTCCTTGCCAGCCTTGGCGGCGTTGACGGCAGCCACTTTTTGCGACTTGGCGGTGGTCAGGCAGCTATCCTTGGCGTCGCCGGTCTGCAGGTCGCACTGTTCTTTCGACAGCCCGTATTGAGCGTCGGCCAGTTCGGTGCGGGCTTTCTCGATCGATTTTTTATCGTTCTTGAATTGCATGGTCGCGTTCGCTTCGGCGGTGGCGCGGGCCACTTTCGCCTGCTCTTCGCAGATGTCCTTGGCGTTGCCGGTTTGGGCATCGCAAGCGGCCTTGGCGGTTTTATATTCCGCAGTGGCTTTGTTTGTCGCGGCTTTGTACGCCACCGTGTCGTGGGCTGGGGTGGCGGCGAAAGTTGCGCTGGCCGCACCGGCCAGTACCAGGAAGAGGAGCTTGTTCATGTTCATGATGTGTCCCTTTATTGTGGTGGGTGAGTGGACACATTAGACCGCTAATGGAGAATCATTTCCGTGCGGCAGCGTACAGAATTGACTAACGGACATTTTCCCATTGGACAACTGGGCCGACGGCTTAGCGCACGCTAGTCATCGTTCGGCATGCAGCAAGCCTTGGCGCCACAGACTGCCCGCCTGCTCGAACAACGGCAGGCCGCTGTTGAAGGCGGCGCCGGTGGGCGCCAGTTGCAACCAGACGAGTGTGGTGTGCGAACCGGCCACGCCAACGCTGGCCGGCTGGCGCACCTGCCGCATCCACGCGGCGACGGTGGCATACTGGGCGGGATGGCGGTGCTGGGTCCAGGCCAGCGCGACCAGGTCGGCAAAGCCCTCCTCGCGGCGGGTTTGCTGCAACGCCTGCAACTGCGCCTGACTGGGCGCGGCGTGTCCGGTGTTTTGCTCGAAGCCGGCAGGCAGCGCGTGCCACACGCCCTGCACATAGCGCCAGCAGTGGCCGATCTCGTGTGCCACCATCGCTTCGATCATCAGCGCGCGTTGCGCGACGGGGACGTTGGAAAGAATCTCTTCGGCATTCAGGTTGCCGCGCATTGACAACACCAGCTTGCAACGTCCATCTTGAAAGCCGAGCGCCAGCGGCACATCGGTGGCACGCGCTTGCGGCTGGACGATGATGTCGATCGGCAGTTTCAAATCGGTCTTGGCGTAGGTCAGCACGGCCGAACCGGCGGTGAGCCAGCGCGTTTCGATGTCGGTCAGCTGCGCCGCAGCGGCCCAGCTGGAAGACAATACAAGGAAAGAGGCAAGTGTGTGCTTGATCATGATTGGGTATCCTTGATCAAACTTTAGCACGGCCACTGAAACTTTTATTGCTTCAAAGCAGGCCCTACAACAATATATTAATACGTAGGCAAAGTGGAATGATTCACTTCGCCAGCAGGCTGTTGGCCGTCTTGAATTCCGGACGGATATCGTTCGGTACCGATTTCATTTTATCGAGCGCCTTTTGCACGTCCGGACGGATCACCACGTACTTGGTCATCATGTCCTTGGCGCGGGCATAATCGCCGGTCGCTTCGATGGTCAGGAACTCACGGTCGAGGTCGGTTACAGCGGCCTTGATCTTTTTAAAGTCCACCGCGAACGTGCCGTCGCCGTGCGAGACGAAACCGCCCTTGTCGAGCAGGTAGTTGACCTGAATCGCCATCCCGCGCGCGTGCGAATCGGTCAGGCCGAAGTGCAAGGTGCGGAACGCCGACGCCAGGAACGTGGTGTACAGCTTGCGCTCGGCCGCCGCGCCCTGTCCCAGCGTGTTGGCCAGCTGGCCCTTGTCCATCATGTAGGCCAGCACGTACAAGCCGGTGATGTCGGCCTTGGCTTCCTCGATGGTCGAATAAGCTTCCTTCAAGTCCTGGCGCGGCGTCGATTCCTTGCCGTCGGTTTTGGTGATGTGCGGACCGAGGCCGTGCGTGATTTCATGCGCCAGGATGTGGGTGAAGAAGGAATCGAAATCGACGTCCTTCTGATCCACCGGTTTGAGCACCAGTTTGGAGATCGGCGTCAACGTCGACTTGAACTTGGCCTGCTGCACGTTCTTCAGCATCACGCGCTTGGAGCCGCGCTGGCTGATGATGCGCTCGTCGTTGGGCAGGTTGTAGGCGGCCGTCTGCACGCCCATGTTGCCGTCGCCGGCGCCGTAGACCTGGTTGACCACCACCATCGGC
>DASVTJ010000223.1:0-3434 GCA_036387635.1 Duganella sp. | reverse complement strand
ACGACATCCCGGTCGGCAGCCTGCTGGTGCAGCTGGGCGGCCCCGGCATGCGCATCGGCATGGGCGGCTCGGCCGCGTCGTCGATGGCGACCGGCACCAACACCGCCGACCTGGACTTCGACTCGGTCCAACGCGGCAACCCGGAAATGGAACGCCGCGCGCAGGAAGTGATCAACGGTTGCTGGCAGCTGGGCGCCGACAATCCGATCATTTCGATCCATGACGTCGGCGCCGGCGGTTTGTCGAACGCCTTCCCGGAGATCACCAACGACGCCAAGCGCGGCGCGATCTTCGACCTGCGCAAGATCCCGCTGGAAGAAACCGGCATGGCGCCGAAAGAGATCTGGTCCAACGAATCGCAGGAACGCTATGTGCTGGCGATCGCGCCGGAGAGCCTGCCGCTGTTCCAGGCGCTGTGCGAGCGTGAGCGCTGCCTGTTCGCCGTCGTCGGCACCGCCACCGAGGAACGCCAACTGAAATTGATCGATCCGGAGCTGGGCAACGAGCCGGTCGACATGCCGATGGACGTCCTGCTGGGCAAGCCGCCGAAGATGCAGCGCGACGCCCATCATGTGCACAACACCTTGCCGGCGATCGACCTGACCGGCGTCGAGCTGGAGGAAGCGGCCAAGCGCGTGCTGCTGCTGCCGACCGTCGGCGACAAGTCGTTCCTGATCACCATCGGCGACCGCACCGTCGGCGGCATGTCGGTGCGCGACCAGATGGTCGGCCCGTGGCAGGTGCCGGTGGCCGATTGCGCAGTCACCGCGATGAGCTTCGAAGGCTATCTGGGCGAGGCGATGGCGATGGGCGAGCGCACCCCGCTGGCCGTCATCGACGCCGCCGCGTCGGGCCGCATGGCCGTTGCCGAATCGATCACCAACATCGCCGCCGCGCCGATCAAGGATATCTCCGACATCAAGCTGTCGGCCAACTGGATGGCCGCCTGCGGCCAGCCGGGCCAGGACGCGGCCTTGTTCGATACCGTCAAGGCGGTCGGCATGGAACTGTGCCCGGCGCTCGGCATCAGTATCCCGGTCGGCAAGGATTCGCTGTCGATGCGCACCACGTGGAAAGAGGACGATGCCTCCAAAGCGGTGACGTCGCCGGTGTCGCTGATCGTGTCGGCCTTCGCGCCGGTGTACGACGTGCGCAAGTCGCTGACGCCGCAAATCAAGACCGAGGCCGGCGACACCGCCATGATCCTGATCGATCTGGGTCGCGGCAAGAACCGCCTGGGCGCCTCGGCGCTGTCGCTGGTCCTCGGCCAGCTCGGCAACGACACCCCGGACGTCGACAGTCCGGAAGACCTGAAAGCTTTCTTCGCCGCCATCCAGCAGTTGAACGCCGACGGCAAGCTGCTGGCGTACCACGACCGCTCCGACGGCGGCTTGTTCGGCACCTTGACCGAGATGGCCTTCGCCGGCCGCGCAGGCCTGTCGATCAATCTCGACATCCTGACTTTCGAGCAGGGCCATGGCGCCGACCAGGGCGACGCCAAGAACTGGACCGGCCAGGTCGCCGAACGCCGCAACGAGCAAACCTTGCGCGCGCTGTTCTCCGAGGAGCTGGGCGCCGTGATCCAGGTCCGCGCGGAAGAGAAGTCGCTGGTCATGGATGTGCTGCGCACCTTTCACCTGGGCGCGTGCAGCCACATCATCGGCAAGCCGAACGACCGTGGCGTGATCGAATTCACCCGCGACGCCAAGGTGATCTACCAGCAGCCGCGTTCCGCGCTGCACCGCCTGTGGAGCGAAACCAGCTGGCGCATCGCCCGCCTGCGCGACAATCCGGCCTGCGCCGACGCCGAATACGACCGCATCCTCGACGAAGCCGAACCGGGCATGACGCCGAAAATCACGTTCGACCTGGCCGAGAACGTGGCCGCGCCGTTCATCGCCACCGGCGTGCGTCCGCGCGTGGCGATCCTGCGCGAGCAGGGCGTCAACTCGCACATCGAGACAGCGTACGCGATGCACCAGGCGGGCTTCACCGCCATCGACGTGCACATGAGCGACTTGATCGCCGGCCGCGTCAAGCTGGACGACTTCCAGGGCGTCATCGCCGTCGGCGGCTTCTCGTACGGCGACGTGCTGGGCGCCGGCGAAGGCTGGGCCAAGACGGTTCTGTTCCACGCGGCGCTGTCCGACCAGTTCGCGCGCTTCTTCGCCCGCACCGACAGCTTCGGCCTGGGAGTCTGCAACGGTTGCCAGATGATGAGCAATCTGAAGGCAATCATTCCGGGCGCGCACGCGTGGCCGAAGTTCACGACCAATAAATCGGAGAAATTCGAGGCGCGCTTCGCGATGGTGGAAGTACTGGATTCGCCATCGATCTTCTTCAACGGCATGGCCGGCACGCAAACACCGATCGCCATCGCCCACGGCGAAGGCTATGCGGACTTCAGCCAGACCGGCAATATCGCCGAGGCGGTGGCGGCGATGCGTTTCGTCGACCAGCGCGGCGCGGCCACCGAAGCCTATCCGTTCAATCCGAATGGTTCGCCGCAAGGCTTGACGTCGGTGACGACGGCCGACGGCCGCTTCACGGTGATGATGCCGCACGCAGAGCGCGTTTTCCGCACGGTGCAGCAGTCGTGGCATCCTGAATCGTGGGGTGAGGATTCGCCTTGGATGCGGATGTTCCGCAATGCGCGCAGGTTTGTCGGCTGAACATGTCACAATAAGTCAAATAAGTCATAGCAAGTCCCAATAAAAAACCGGAGCAATCCGGTTTTTTTAGTTTTAATATGACCGCACGATAACAAATCAGTAATTATATTAATTTTAATGTTATTATTTTCAATGGCAATTTTGCCAAGCGAATAATCATTGGGGATAGTATGAAACTGCGCGTAATTGCATCATTGTTGAGTGTTCTGGCCTGCTCGGCCCAAGCTGCGGCACCGGCGCATTATTCCGTTTCATCGTTGGGTGACCTGTTTGGCGCCAGTATGAATAATGCGGGGCAGGTGGTCGGTGGCTTCCTCTCGGGCCAATATGCCGGTCAAGCGGGCATTTACAGCAACGGCGTGGCGTCCACCCTCGCTGGCTTATCCGATGTCCGTATGCTTACCGGCATCAACGATGGCGGGCAAATGATCGGTAATGTTGGTTCGTACGCGGATCAGGGCTTCATCTACTCGGGCGGCACGATGACCATGCTGAGTCGGCCTGGAAGTACCTTCTCGGCCGTGGGCATCAATAATGCCGGGGTCGTGGGTGGCACCAATACCAGTGCGTCGAGCCTCGGCGGATTCACCAACAACGCGGCGATCTACGCCAACGGCACGATCAGCGAGGCCAATTTCGGTGGACGGGTTACCCGGGTATCTGGCATCAACGAAAATGGGGCAATATACGGTTCGGCTGCCACAGCCAATGGCTTGGTGGCTTTCACTTACGAAAACGGCGTGATGACCGATTACTCGTCCC
>DASVTJ010000222.1:0-4146 GCA_036387635.1 Duganella sp. | reverse complement strand
CCGTACATTTTGCGGCGGCTTGCGCGTGGCGGGTTCCAACACCTCTGCGAGAATCAGTATGTCCGGCTATTTGCTAGAAATGAAGGGCATCGTCAAAAAATTTGGCGGTGTTCCGGCGCTCGACGGCATCGACCTGCAAGTTCGGGCCGGTGAGTGCATCGGCTTGTGCGGCGAGAATGGCGCCGGCAAGTCGACCCTGATGAAAGTGCTGTCCGCCGTGTACCCGCACGGCACCTGGGACGGCGAGATCGAATTCGACGGCAAGCCGCTGCGCGCGCAGTCGATCCGCGAAAGCGAAGCGGCCGGCGTCGTCATCATCCATCAGGAGCTGATGCTGGTGCCCGAGTTGTCGGTGACCGAGAATCTTTTCCTGGGCAACGAGATCACGCTGCCGGGCGGTCGCATGGATTACTCGAGCATGAACCGGCGCGCCGAGGCCCTGCTGAAAGAGCTCAATCTGACCGACGTCAACGTGGTGCTGCCGGTATCAAATTACGGCGGTGGCCATCAGCAGCTAATCGAGATCGCCAAGGCGCTGAACAAGAACGCGCGCCTGCTGATCCTCGACGAGCCGTCGTCGTCGCTGACGACGTCCGAAATACAGGTCCTGCTCAATATTATCCGCGGCCTCAAAGCCAAGGGCGTGGCTTGCGTCTACATCTCGCACAAGCTCGATGAAGTCGAAGCGATCTGCGACACCATCGTCGTCATCCGCGACGGCCAGCATATCGCCACCACGCCGATGGACAAGATGGACGTCAAGCAGATCATCGCGCAGATGGTAGGGCGCGAGATGAACCAGCTGTATCCAACGCTCGAGCGCACGCCCAGCGAGGAAATCGTGTTCGAGGCGCGCAATGTGGTTTGCTACGACGTCGAGAAGCCCGAACGCAGGAAGGTCGACAACGTCTCCTTCGCGCTGCGCAAGGGCGAGATCCTCGGCATCGCCGGCCTGGTTGGCGCGGGCCGCACGGAACTGGTGTCGGCGCTGTTCGGCGCCTATCCGGGCCGCTCGGAAGCCGAGGTATGGCTCGACGGCGTCAGGATCGATACGCGCACGCCACTCAAGGCCATCCGCGCCGGCCTGGCGATGGTGCCGGAGGACCGCAAGCAGCACGGCATCGTGCGCGACCTGGACGTCGGCCAGAATATCACCTTGTCGGTGCTGGGCCGCTTCTCGCACTTCAGCCGCATCGACCGCGAAGAGGAGCTCAAGGTCGTCAGCGAGGAAATCGCCCGTCTCGGTCTGAAGACGGCCAGCCCGTTCCTGCCGATTACGTCGCTCTCGGGCGGCAACCAGCAAAAGGCGGTGCTGTCGAAGATGCTGCTGACGCGCCCCAAGGTGCTGATCCTCGACGAGCCGACACGCGGCGTCGACGTTGGCGCCAAGTTCGAAATCTACAAACTGATGCTGGAACTGGCCAGCCAGGGCGTCTCCATCATCATGGTGTCGTCGGAGCTGGCCGAAGTGCTGGGCGTGTCCGACCGCGTGCTGGTGATGGGCGAGGGCAAGCTGCGCGGAGACTTCATCAACCAGGACCTGACCCAGGAAACGCTGCTGTCGGCAGCCCTCGATCATTCGTGATGCCTTGTCTATGAAAACCCATGTGAACCCATGAAAACAATAAATCTCAAACAGCTCTTCACGCAGTACAAGATCCTGGCGCTGCTGATCGCCATCGCCATCATCTGGGCCTTCTTCAGCTGGAAGACCGAGGGCGGCTTCATCTCGCCGCGCAACCTGTCGAACCTGATGCGGCAGATGGCCGTCACCGGCATCGTCGCCTGCGGCATGGCGTTCGTCATCATCGCCGGAGAGATCGATCTGTCGGTCGGCTCGCTGCTTGGCCTGCTGGGCGGGGTAGCGGCGGTGCTCGACGTCACCCACCACATGCCGCTGCCGGCGACCGTCGCCGTGGTGCTGGCGTGTGGCCTGGTGCTTGGCCTGTTCAACGGCTATCTGACGGCCTATAAACATATACCTTCGTTTATCGTGGGCCTTGGCGGCATGCTGGCCTATCGCGGCATCGTGCTGGGCGTGACCGACGGCGTGACGGTGGCGCCGGTGTCGGAGCCGATGGTGCACCTGGGCCAGGGCTACCTGTCGCCGCAGATGGGTATCGCACTGGGCGTGGCGCTGTTCGTGCTGGGCGCGGTGCTGACCTGGCGCCAGCGCGCCAGCCTGGCACGTCACGGCCTGCCTGTGCCGCCGATGTGGCGCGACGGCTTGCGCCTGGCCGCCATCGGCGCGGTGCTGTTCGCGTTCGTGCGCACCTTGAACAGTTACGAAGGCATTCCGCTGCCGGTGCTGCTGCTTCTGGCGCTGCTCGGCGTGTTCAGCTACGTCGCCACGCAAACGGTGTTCGGCCGCCGCATCTACGCGGTCGGCAGCAATATGGAGGCGACACGCCTGTCGGGCGTCAACGTGCAGGCGGTCAAGCTGTGGATCTTCGGGATCATGGGCGTGATGTGCGCGCTGGCGGGCCTGATCAACACGGCGCGCCTGGCGGCCGGTTCGCCATCGGCCGGCACCTCGGGCGAACTCGATGCCATCGCCGCGTGCTTCATCGGCGGCACGTCGATGCGCGGCGGTTCCGGCACCGTGTACGGCGCGTTGATTGGCGCGCTGGTGATGGCCAGCCTTGATAACGGCATGTCGATGCTGGACGTGGACACCTACTGGCAGATGATCGTCAAGGGCTGCATCCTGACGCTGGCCGTGTGGGTCGACGTGGCCACGCGTTCGGGCCGTCGTTAGTATTTAGCTTTATTCTTAAGTTTTGATCTATCCCCGCGCTGCCGCGTTGTGCTCGAACGACCGGCAGCGCGGCGGCGCGCTTCCCTTCCTCTTCCACTCCCCTTTTTGCGTTTGCCGCGTTTAGTGACGAGTTGCGCGCGCCTTGCGCGCGCTTTGTAGGCTGTACGCTACGCTTGCTGATTATCATTCGCCCGCTTGGTGAATTTCGCAATTGCCGTCCTTTTGACTAACTTGCAAAATGTTCGCATAACATCGTGTGGCTATGGCACCCCGCCAAAAAAGCCGCAACGATAAAAATAAATCACGAGCGAGACACCATCAATGACCAAGCATCAGCGCTTGCCGGCGCCTGCGGGTCCACTCGCCCTGACTTCCCGAATCAAATCACAGTGTCGCTGCATTGCATTAGCAGGGCATCAGTAGTAACCAGGCCAAAGAGCCGGTTAAGTCGTATAACTTTGGAGAGCGTAAGAATGAAACAGTTTAAGAAGACAGCGATCGCCCTGGGCTTGGCCCAGATGGCGATGATGGCCAGCGGTGCGGCGCACGCGCAAACCGCCGAAGCACCGGCAACACCAGCACCGGCGGCCGCGCCTGTGGCCGTGGTCATCACCGGCCAACGCGCCGCACTGCAATCGGCGCAAAAGATCAAGCAAAATTCCGACGAGGTGGTCGATTCGATCGCCGCCGACGACATCGGCAAACTGCCGGACCGCTCGGTGACCGAGGTGCTGCAACGCGTCGCCGGCGTGACCATCGACCGCACCATGTCCAAGAGCGATCCGGAGCACTTCTCGGTCGAAGGCTCGGGCGTATCGATCCGTGGCCTGAGCTATGTGCGCTCCGAATTGAACGGTCGCGACTCGTTCTCGGCCAACGGCGGCCGCTCGCTGAACTTTGGAGACGTGCCGCCGGAGCTGCTGGCCGGCGTCGACATCTACAAGAACCCTTCGGCCGAACAGACCGAAGGCGGCATCGGTGGCCTGGTCAACCTGCGCACCGCGATGCCGTTCGATTTCAAGGGCTTCCATGGCGCCTTGTCCGGAGAGGCCACCTATTCGGAGCTGAAGAAGGGCAAAAAATCGCCATCGTATTCCGGCATGGTGTCGAACCGCTGGAAAACCCCATTCGGTGAAATCGGCGCGTTGGTCGATCTGGCCTACTCGGAAAGCGACACCCGCACCGACGCGCTGCAGGTCGAGGCATACTACCCGTTCGTCGACGCCAGCGGCAAGACCGTCTACGTGCCGAAGGGCGCGCAGTGGCGCACGCTGCAATTCGACCGCAAGCGCGAAGGCGCGTACGGCGCCTTGCAGTGGAAGCTCGACAGCACCTTGAGCAGCTCGCTGACCTACTTCAAATCGAAGTACAAGATGGCGTGGGACGAG
>DASVTJ010000221.1:0-9372 GCA_036387635.1 Duganella sp. | reverse complement strand
GTCGACCGTATCGAACCGCACCTTGCGGCCGGTCGGAGCGATACCGAACAGCACACCTTCGTGGGTGCCGTGATAGGTCTTGTAGGTGGTGACGCGGTCGCCTTCGGCGGCCTGCCAGTGGATCACGGCGTGGAAGTCAGGAAAGGCTTGGCGCAGCGCGCCGTACAGCAGGCGGGCGCCGGCTTTGTCGGGCGTACCGCCCGGCTGCGGCGTATGGTCGACGAAGTCGTCGGCAAACAGCCGGTCGAACAGGGCGAAATCGCCGCCACCCTGGACTTGTTCGGTATTGCTTCGGACGATTGCCTTGGCGGCTTCGGCGATGGCATCGGTATCGGTATCGGGCACGGTGTTCATGGTGTTCTCCTTCAGGTTGCGGGCTCAGCCCAGTTTGACAAGGTCGATGGCCGGCAGCGGGACACCGGGGCCGTGCAGCCTTGCGGCGTGCACGGCCTTGCCGGTGCGTGGAATTCAGGCTGCCTGACGAATCGCAGGGCGGCTGGCGCGGCCGGTGCGGGCATCGATGCTGAACGCGCCGGCCCCGAAGGCGACAACCTGCAGCAGGCCGCCGGCCATCGCGAAGTTCTTCAGCAGGTGGATCAGCTGGTTCTGGTCGCCGAGCGCATTGTGGAAGGCCAGGCCGGTAACGATCGAGAACGCTGCCAGGGCCGCCGCCACCCAACGTGTTTTCACGCCGAGCACCAGCAGCACGCCGCCGCCGAGTTCGACCGCCACGGCGGCGGCGAAGCCGAGAGTGGCGAAGGGCAGGCCGACCGACTGGATGTAACCGATCGTGGCGGCGGGTGCGGCGAGTTTGCCGAGCCCGCTGACGATGAAGATGGTCGCCAGCAGGACGCGGCCGGCGGCGGACAGGAAGGCGGTGTTGTTGTCGATTGCGGTTTTCATGGTAAGTCCTTTCGTGGGTTGTTTTGTGTGGCCGCCAATTGGCGGCATGGTGCGGCCTGCGCGTTATCTCCGGGGAAGCACGCAGGCCTTGCGACGTTTACAGGGCCCCGGCGGCGCGCAGTTCGGCGCCCAGGCGTGCGATGCCGGCCTCGCCGGTTTCGAGCGCCGCCGCGCTGGTGTGCACCGAGTAGTAGCCGGTCACCAGCGGGTGCGGATGGGTTGGTGAAGAACCCAGCACGAACTGGGTGTCGCCGCGTGCCACGAAGTCGAGCCGGCCCTCACCTTTCTGGAACACCCCCAGTTCACCTGCCAGGTGCGCCCCGGCCGTTTCCAGCGCACCGTCGGCCACGGCCACCCAGGCCACGTCATGCCCGGCCGGCGGCGTGTAGCTCCAGCGCTCGCCATCCTTCAGCGTCACGTGCAGGTAGTTGATCGGCGCACGCGTCCGGATATCGCTGCCGACGCCCTCGTGGTTGCCGATCACGACACGGGCCGGCCCCGCCCGCTGGACGCGCTCGGGCGCCAGGTACATGCTGTGCGACGGCCCATTTTCGTCTTCCGGCGGCAAGGCCAGCCACAATTGAAAACCACGCACCGCGCCGTGATCGACCGGGCCCCCTTCATGCCACACGCCGCCGCCGGCGCTCATGTATTCGATGCCGCCGGTCGGCAGCGTGCCTTCGCTGCCCGTGGTCTCACGGTATTCGAGCGCGCCGTCCATGATGACGGTCACGGTAGCGATGCCGGAATGCGGGTGCATGCCCATCTTGTTGCCGCTGGAGCGAAGATGGAACAGGTCGAGGAAGACGAATGGTTTGATCAGCCCGTCCGCGCCGCTGGGGCTGATCAGGCGCGTCACGCCGCCCCGGGTCGTGCCCTGGGTACGGTGGATGATTTGGCGATGCTGGGTCGGATGCTGGAAAGAGCGGGCTGGGCTGCGTTCGATAACGGTGTTCATGGTTGGTTCCTTTCGTGGGTTGCCGGTGGCGCTTGTTGGCCGTTCGGTATGAAAGGATCTTACGAAGCCTATGACGATCGGAATAGCCTATATAATTCGATGAATACCATCTAAGGAGTAGATATATGCTCGACGGGCTCTCAATGGATCAGCTGCGGACGTTCGTGGCGGCCGCCGACGAAGGCAGCTTTTCGGCCGCGGGCCGCAAGCTCCGGCGAGCGCAGTCGGTTGTCAGCCACACCCTGGCCAACCTCGAACTGCAGGTCGGGCTGTCGCTGTTTGATCGCGGCGCGCGCTATCCGGTGCTCACCGATGCCGGCCAAGCCTTGCTGGAACAGGCCAGGATCGCGGTCGGCAGCATGGATGCGTTCAAGGCCCGGGCACGCACTTTGGCCGAAGGGCTGGAACCCGAGCTGGCGGTGGCCGTCGACGTCATGTTCCCGATCGCTAACCTGACCGCGGCGGTGCAGGCTTTCCAAAAACAGTTCCCGACCACTCCGTTGCGCCTGTATGTGGAAGCGCTCGGCGCGGTGATCCAGCCGCTGCTGGCCGGCCAGTGCCGGATCGCCGTCATCGGCTCGCTTCCCGAGGTGCCGCCTGATTGTCATTCGGAATACCTGCTCGATGTGGCGTCGGTGACGGTGGTGGCGCCTGGGCATCCGCTGGCGGCCCAGCGCGGGATGATCCTGCGTTCCGTGCTGGAACAGCACGTGCAGCTGGTGCTGACCGACCGCTCGACCCTGACGGCCGGACGCAATTTCGGGGTGGTGTCGCCCAATGTCTGGCGGCTCGCCGATCTCGGCGCCAAGCATGCCTTCCTGCGCGCCGGCCTCGGTTGGGGACACATGCCGCTGCATATGGTGCAGGCCGACCTCGATGCCAAGGCGCTGGTGCGTATCAAGCTTGAGACCAGCCCGACCGCCGGACCGGGATTTGCCATGCATGCGATCCACCGCAAGGAGCAGCCGCCCGGCCCCGCCGGCCGCTGGTTCGTCCAGCAGTTGCGCGGGTATCAGGAAGAAGGACCGGGCGGCAACGTATAAGGATTGTTGCGGAACAGTTCGAGCATCCAATCGACGAACACCCGCACGCGGGCGCTCAGGTGCCGGTTTGCCGGATACACGATGTAGATCGGAACGGTGGGCGCCTGCCAGTCGCCCAACACCGGCACCAGCGCGCCGCTGTCGACGTGGCGCCCGGTGATGAAGGCCGGGCCGTGCATGACGCCCAGGCCCGACAGCGTCGCCGCCAGCATGGCGCCGGTGTCGTTGACCGAGACGAAATGATGGCCCCGGACCGTGACCGCTTCCGCGTCGCGCGACAGCACGATCGGCAGCTGCCGGGTCGAGCCGGCGTAGGTGTAGCGGATCAGTTGGTGGCCCGCTTCGAGATCGATCGGATGCAGCGGCACGCCATGCGTTTCGAGGTAGCCCGGCGTGGCCACCGTGGTCTGGGGCAGCCGGCCGAGCTGGCGCGCGATCAACGAAGGGTCGCTGACGGTGCCGGCCCGGATCACGCAATCGACCCGCTCGCCCACCAGGTCGACCGGCCGGTCGCTCGCGCCGATGTCGAGCTGGACGTCGGGGTAACGCACATGAAATTGCGCCAGCGTCGGGATCAGCAGCAGCGAGGCGATGGTGGTGCCCATGTCCACGCGCAGGCGGCCGCGCGGATGGCTGCGCGCCCGCGCCAGTTCATCCTCGACCTCGTCCCATTCCTCCAGCAGGCGCGACATGCGCTCGTAATAGGCGGCGCCATCGCTGGTCATCGACACCCGCCGCGTGGTGCGGTTGAGCAGTTTGATGCGCAGGTGGGCTTCCAGCGACTGCACCAGCTTGGTCACCGAATTGCGCGGCAGCTGCAGCGAATCGGCAGCCTTCGCGAAGCTGCCGCTCTCGGACACGCGGACAAATGCGCGCACCGCGGTGAGGTAATCCATCGAAGCTTCTCCTTTGGGGTGGTGTTGGCAGACAGTCATCTTGAGATTATCACCTAATTGGGAATAGTGCAGCCTCAAGCCGCTGGTTTATTCACAGTACGCGATTGCCTATCATGGACTCATTCCACCACCACCACCGAACAGGAGTCTAAAATGAACCAGCAGATCCGTATTACCGAAACCGGCCAGCCATCCGTCATGCGCCTCGAGGCCGCACCCGCAATCGGCCGTCCCGGCCGCGGCCAGGTGCATCTGCGCCACGAAGCGATCGGCGTGAATTTCGTCGACACGCTGTTCCGCTCCGGCGCCTTCAACGTGCCGCTGCCGCTGGCGATGGGCGTGGAAGGCGCGGGCGAGGTCGTCGCCGTCGGCGAAGGGGTGACCAACGTCGCGCCGGGCGACCGCGCCGCCTACTTCTTCTCGTTCGGCGCGTATGCCAACGAACGCCTGATCGAGGCGCAGCACCTGGTTAAGCTGCCGCCGGACGTCGCCTCCGATACCGCTGCCGCCACCTTCACCAAAGGCTTGACCGCCTGGATGATGCTGTTTGGCGCCCACCGCCTGCAGCCGGGCGAGACGGTGCTGGTGCATGCGGCCGCCGGCGGCGTCGGCTCGATGGTCGCTCGCTGGGCCAGGGCGCTCGGCGCCACCGTGATCGCCACCGTCGGCGGCAGCGACAAGGCCGCCCTGGTACGCTCATGGGGTATCGAGCACGTGCTCGACTCCGGCGACCCGCAACTGGCCGAGAAAGTGCGTGCATTGGCCGGCGGCCGTGGTGTCGACGTTGTGTATGAGTTGGTGGGCAAGTCCACCTTTGCCCAGTCGGTGCTGGCGCTGCGCGATGGCGGTCACCTGATCCACGTCGGCAACGCATCGGGCAACCCGGCAGTCGACAAGGCGGCGCTGGCGGCGCGCCGGATCCGCTACGTGCAGCCGAGCACCGGCCAGTACGTGGGCGAACGCCAGGAACTGGAGCTCGCCAGTGCGACGCTGTTTGCTGCGATGAGGGACGGCGTGTTCGGCGAGGTCGAGCCGGCGCGCTATCGCCTGCAGGATGCCGTGCTGGCTCACGAAGACATCGCGGCACGGCGCCTGAGCGGCGCGGCGATTCTGATTCCCTGAGTCGCATTGCCGGCGCATTGCCGCCACGGTGCCGGCGGCAGTATCATGGCAGCATGCCGGCGGGGGCGATGGCTCCTTGCCGGCTCCGTTCATTTTCGTATCCATATTTTACCTATGTCCTCCACCACCGAGATTCAGTTCCGCCCCCTGCGCCCAGATGAATGGGAGGCATTCCAGGCCTTGCGCCTGCGCTCGATCGCCGACATGCCCGAAGCGATCTATCCGACGTATGACGAAGAAAGCAGCCGCAGCCCCGAACAGATCCGCGCGCGGATCACGGAGACCGAACATCAGTTTGTGTTCGGCGCCTTCCAGGCTGGCGATCTGATCGGCATTGCCGGCCTGCGCCGCGATGCCTTGGTGCAGGTGGCCCATAAAGGTGTTCTGTGGGGCGTTTTCGTGCACCCGGAGCGGCGTGGGGGCGGCGTCGCGCGCCGCCTGTTGCAGGCCTTGTTCGACTATGCGCGCGCGGCCGGTGTCAGGCAAATCCACCTCAACGTCAACGTCGACAATCCGCGCGCCGGAGGCTTGTACCGCTCGATGGGTTTTGAAACATATGGCCGAGAACCGGATGCCATGCAGGTTGGCGACAGGTATTACGACGAAGACCTGATGGTGTTGCGCATGTAGGGTTCAGGTTCGGCCTGCTCCGGCGTCGGCCAGGCATCCAGCTGTTGGGGCGCGTCGGGAAGAGCCCGCCCACATGGGGCGGGTGCGAGAACGCTGAAAGTGCTGTTAGTTTGCTTTGCTTCCACCTTTGCTGCCAGGCTGAGCAGTACGCTCGCCCTGAACATTGCCTTCGAACGTGGCCGTGCCGGCAGGTCCCTCGAAGTGCGCGCTGTCGCCTGCGGTTTGATCGGCGCTCTGCAAGTTGCCGTGTGCGTGCATGCTGCCGTTGCCGCGTTGCGAACCGGAATGTTGGAATGGATCACGGAAGTTTTTCACCGAATCTTCCTGCTGGCGCTTGCTTTGTTCGCTTTCTTCGGTCGCCACCCGTTTGACTTCGTCAGCCAATGCGCGCGCCGTACGCGAGGTATTCTGCACATGCTGCTCTGCAACGCGGGCAATGTCGACCTGCGCATCGGCGGCTACGCGCGAAATATGCTGCTGATACGCCCGCAGCTTTTCCGATACCGGCTGGGCATGCGAAGCGGTGCTCGAGATGGCGTCCGTCGCACGATCCGCGGTCAGCAGTTGCTGGCTCGCGGTGGTGGTTTCTTCGAGCAGGCTCTGACCGAGTTGCAAATTCAATTCGACCATGCTTTGAAACGAGCGTGACAGTGACTTCGACAGATCGTTGACGAAAGCAACTTGCGCGTCGAGATGGGAACGGACGGCTGGCGTAACGGAAGGGGAAAATGGATACATGGAATACCTCGCTAGATGTTGATCATATGAAATGGCGGCGCCGTCAGGCAAATGGTTGTATGCCATCTGGCGAGCCGATCTGGACACTTTTCCTGCTGAGCTACGCGATGGATCCACTTGGGGCCCGCGCGTACTGCTTACGCTATCCCTTTTTCGTGACAGCTATGTGACACCGACGGCAACCGTGCGCAGGTAAAAATAGCAGGCGCTTCGTCCACGCTTCGGCCAAAAAAAAACCTGCGGTTCCGATGGAATCGCAGGTTTTTTCGAGACGCTTCTAGATCAGTTTGGCGCGCTGGCTTCCGAAGTGGAGCGGATATCCTCGGCCTTGGCATCTTCAAAGATTTGCTTGACGACTTTGACCTGGTCCGAGCTTTCGGTGTGGACGGAGATCAGGATGTTGCCGCTACGGACCTTGCCGTCGTACAGCTTGGCTTCGTATTCAGGGATGCCCATACCGACCAGGCCACCGATGATACCGCCGGCGGCACCGCCCACAGCGGCGCCGCCGAGCGCGGCCAGGATCGGACCGGCGGCGATGAACGGACCCACGCCTGGAATGGCCAGGGAGCCGATGCCGGCCAGCCAGCCCAGGACGGCGCCGGTGCCCATGCCGGCGACGCCGCCGGTGGCCGCGCCTTCAGGCATTTTGGTGTTTTGCTCGTGGGCGAAGTCGCGCGTGCCGCCCTTATCGGGGAACAGCACCGAAATATCGGATGGGGCGAAACCGGAATCCTTCAAGCGGGAGACGATGGTTTCGGCGTGGGTGGTGTCGAGGGCGATGCAATAGACGGCGTTATTCATATGTGCTCCTGCTTAATTGGTTTTGATATCGAGATTGTTTTCAACGGATGTCACGCCCGGCACTTGCTTGGCCAGCGTTGCCACGGCGGTTTTTTCGGCTTCGCTCTTCACCGGGCCGCGCAGCGTCACGACGCCGTTGGCGACCAGGATCTTGACGTTGTGAGCGGCGGTCGACAGCGATTTGTCCTTGACCACGCTGCGGCGCACAGCTGCCAGCAGTTCGCGGTCGCCCTTGGCGTTGGACTGCGACTGCGCGGTGTCGCCCGTGCTGCCTTTATCGCGATCGTTCATGGTGGTGTTGTTGGCCACCGGCGTTTTTTCGCCAGCCGGCGCGGTCGGGGTGGTTTGCGCGCTGGCCATACCGCTTGCCAGTGCCATCGCCAATACTAGTCCGATAGTCGTTGATTTATGTCGCATACAATCTCCTGAGTAATATGTTGGCGCGAACTGTCAGCACCAATGAAGCGATCATAGCCGTCCAGCCGGATCGGTTGTGTTCGCTTTCATACGCTCAGCAATAAATCTCAACAGCCATCGAACCGCTGGCTCAGTCGCGTGTGCGATGAAGCGCAGACTTTCCTGGGTCTTGGCGCCGCCGCCACACAATCTGATATAATTGATACAAAGCAATTGTTATTGATGATGTTTAACATATTAAATATTCTGGCTCAACAAGAGAGTCTATGTTGAGCATTCGTTGGCCTAAAAAATCGCTGACTTGCTTCATCCCACTTTTTTATATTGGAGCTCGTCCCATGCACTTTAAATCCGTACTGCTGTCCTTGTCCGCCGTCGCCGCTCTGAGCGCGGGCGTTGCCAACGCCGCCAATAACCTGGTTATCAATGGCGGCTTCGAGTCGACCACCAACCACAACAACAAAGAGTTGACCACAGCCACCCAGCCGAACGCCAATCGCACCATGCTGAACGGCTGGAGCAGCCTCGATCCGAACCACAACGCCGGCTTCAACTTCGTGCTCGACAGCGCGATCGCGAACACCAGCGCCTCGGTCAAATGGATGAAGAACGATATCTCCGGCTCGCTCGGCACCGGCAACGTGTTCGCTTCGGATTCGCAATATCATCCAGGCACGCTATCGCAGACCATCACCGGCCTGACCGACCAAAGCCTGTACACCTTGACCTTCGATTACGCGCTGACCCAGCAAGTCGGCTTCCAGGGCGCCAACTACGACAACTTCTGGCAAGTCGGCTTCGGCAACGGCAGCCAGAACACCAGCTCGCTGAGCATTGCCGACGGCAGCTTCAGCGGCTGGAAAACCGCCACCATGACCTTCGTTGCCGGCGGCACCGACCAAATGCTGTCGTTCCTGGCCCAAGGCACCGCGCCGGGCGCGCCGCCCTTCCTGCTGCTCGACAACGTCTCGTTGACGTCTGCCGTGCCTGAGCCATCGACCTGGGCAATGATGTTCGGCGGTCTCGGCTTGCTGGGCGTCCTGACGCGCCGCCGCCGCGCGGCCAAGCAGGCATAATTCCGGGGGAGAACGCCGCGCTGCGTCCTTCCCGCATCCGCCATGCAGCTGTCCCTCAACGAATTCGCCGTCACGGTACTTCGCCTCTTTATCTGGCTGGTACTGTTGATGGCGTTGTTCATCCCGCTTGAGCGCTGGTTCGGCGCCCGCCATGCGCCACGGCCGCGCCGTGAACGGCTGCGTGATCTTGGCTATTACGTCATCAGCAGCCTGGTCCCGATCGTGCTGCTCAGCGCGCCAACGGCGCTGCTGGCGGTCGCCGCCCAGCACTTGGCGCCGTCTGCGCTGACTACGGCGGTGCAGGCGTTGCCAACGGCGGCGCGCATTGTGCTGGTGTTTCTGGTCGGCGAAGTCGGATTCTACTGGGGCCATCGGCTCAGCCATGAGCTACCGTGGCTATGGCGCTTCCACGCGCTGCACCACAGCACCGAGCACATGAATTTCCTCGCCAATACCCGCACCCATCCGATAGACATGATCGTGACGCGGTTGTTCGGCCTGGTTCCGCTGTATCTGCTCGGCCTGGCGGGTCCAAGCATGGCCGGTACCGGCGCGCCGGCCTTGCTACTGGTGCTCGGCACGGCTTGGGGCTTCTTTATCCACGCCAACGTGCGCTGGCGCCTGGGGCCGCTGGAATGGCTGGTGGCAACGCCGGCGTTCCACCATTGGCACCACAGCCGCAACGACCACATCAACCGCAATTACGCGTCCACGCTGCCGCTGCTGGACCGCTTGTTCGGCAGCCATTACCTGCCGCGCCATTGGCCAGCCGAGTACGGTACCGA
>DASVTJ010000220.1:0-9606 GCA_036387635.1 Duganella sp. | reverse complement strand
CGCGCCGCCCGACGGGCCGATGCCAGAGTCCGCGCGCCAGCTGGTCGCCGCGCTGCGCAACATGCGCATCGACCTCGCGCTGCAAATGTACGGCGGCGGCACCTGGTCGAACGGCTTCGTCGCCTCGCTTGGCGCCGCCGTCAGCGTCGGCGCCACCACGCCGGGCGCGACGGCGCTCGACCGCACGCTCGCCTACAGCCGGCTGGCGAACCGCCGCCTTGAGCTGCTGCAGATCGCCGCGCTGGCCGGCGCCCGGCCAAGCTTTACCTCGCCTGAGTTGGAAGTCACCGGGGAGGACCGTGCGCTCGCCAGTCAGGCGCTGCCGGACCGTGCCGGTGCCCGCCTTGTTGTCGTGCATCCCGGTGCCAGCGATCCGCGCCGCTGCTGGGCGCCGGCGGGCTTTGCCGCCGTGGCCGATGCGCTGGCCGACGCCGGCGCCCAGATCATCCTCAGCGCCACCGAGGCCGAAGCGGAGACCGCCCGGGCAGTAGTGCGGCACATGCGTCACCGCCCCATCGACCTGACCGGCAGATTGCCGCTGCAGGCCTTGTGCGGCCTGCTCGAGCGCGCCGACCTGATCGTTTCCAACGACACCGGGCCGCTGCATCTGGCGCTGGCGCTGGGCAAGCCGGCTGTCGGCGTGTTCTGGCTGACAAACCTGATCGAATCGTGTCCGCTGGCGCAGCATCTGCTGCGGCCGGCGTTATCGACCCGTATCCACTGCCCGGTCTGCGGAGAGGAAAATCTGCACTCGCGCTGCGCGCACGACGCCAGCTTTGTAGCTGATGTCGGCCACGACGAAGTGATCGCGCTCGCGCTGGAACTGTTCCGCGCCACGAAATAAGCGGTATAAACCGAGCCGCATAAACCGAGCAGCAGCAAGGACCAGCAGTGGCGAGCGTCCGCTTCCGCCACCGTGGCCTACCCGCGCGCCGGGCTAAACGCGCTAACCGGACTAACCGGGCTAACCGGGCTAAGCGGGCTTACCGGGCTTGCCCTCGAATCTACCCGGGCGTGTTCAACAACAACCGCGCCTGCGCCAGCACCAGCTGCGCCTTGGTCGCTTCCGGGTCGCGGATGCAGCGGTGCAAGCGGCGGTTGAGCGGCGCCCAGCGCCCGATGTCGGCCTTGCTGAAGATGACCACGCTCTTTAGCCGCATTCCCGCCGCGATGTGCGACACCCCCGTGTCATTGCAAATCAACAAGCGCGAGCCGTGCATCAGCGCCGCCATCGCACCGACCGACATCGGCACCGTGGCGTTGATCGCCGACGCGCTCATCGACCCGGCCACCGCCTCGGCCAGATCCGCCTCGGCGGCGGAACCCGTCAGCACGACCTGCAAACCATACTCGAAGGCGAGCCGGTCCGCCACCTCGGCGAAGCGCTCCGGCGGCCAGCACTTGTCGCGCTTGCGCGCCCCCGGATGGATACACACGTAGTTGCCCGCGCTCAGGCCAGGCGTGACGCCGGTGCGCGCCAGTTCGTCCCAGTCGGCGGTTGTTAGCGGAAACTCCATGCGGCAATCGGTGACATCGGCGCCCAACCACTGGGCCAGGCGCAGCAGGCGTAGCGGTTCCGGCCCATGCTGTGGAAAGGGAAACGTATGCATCGCGCCGCACAGCGGCTGCCCCTGCTTGCCATAGCCGGCCAGCACACGCGAGCCAAAAGCGCCGACGATGCCGTTGCTGATTTCGCCGCTGCCATGCATCTGCAACGCCAATGCAAATTCCCTGGCGCGCATCTGCACGTAGAATTCTTCCTGTGCATATGGTAGCGCGGGCTGTTCCGGCAAATCGGGATGACCGGGGAAAACCATGAAATCATCGACGTAGGTGCGGTACCGCCGGGCGAACTGCGCCGCCCACGGCAGGCCGACGAGTACGATGCGGGCGCGCGGCAAGGCGAGGCGCAATGCGCGTAACGCCGGCACCGCGCACAACATGTCGCCGAGATACAGCGCGCGGAACACCGCCACCTCGCCTTCGCCGACTTGCCGGAGCAAAGGCGCGCTCATCGCCCGCCCCCGTCGCTCAGCAAGCGGTCGATGACGTTGGCGGTGATACGTTCGACGCGCGGTTCCTGTCCGCTGTCGAGCACTTGCGGCCAGTCGGTGGTACCCGCACTGAACACGGTCCCGCCGCGCCGGAAGATACCCATGCAGGCGGCGTGAACTCCCTGGCCTGCGGCGTACTGTTCGCGCGCGGGGAGCTCCTGCCAATCGTCGCCCAGCACGCAGCTGGCCAGCAGCTCGTATGTCTCGGGCGTGCCGAAGGCGGCGGCATCGACCGCAAGGCGTGGCAAGGCGGCCAACGTGCCGGCTTGGGATCCGCCCGGCACATGGGATGCCGGCGGCGTGCCTTCCCGTTCGGGGCCGACAAGCAACGCGCCATCGCACTCGTAGCCGACAAGCGGCGGCCGCGTGTGCGCGCCGAACGCGTCACCACGTTGCAGGCCGGTGCCGTCGAAGACCCAATGATTGGCGGCCTGCACCACATAGCCGCCGACCCGGCGCGGCCCATCCCACCATCCGCCGCCGTGCCGGTAGCTGACGCCGCCCAGCGCATCCTCCGGCCGGCCGGCGCCGGTGCGCGGCCACCAGTGATCGCGCGCGCCTTGCGGTCCGCCCTGATGGCAGACCATCGCCCGGCCGTCGTCCACACAGTGAATCCGCCACCAGCACAGGTTGGCGCCGAAGAATGCGGCGTTGCCGCCGCCGGCGACGAATGCTTCCACATGATCGCGCGCGGGTTTGCTCCAGTACTCGTCGTGGCCGGCGCTGACGAGCAGGCGATACCGGCCGCACAAGCCGGCGTCGACATGGATGTCGAGGTCGGTGCAAAACTCCGGCTGATAGCCGTTGCGCAGCAGCCAGCGGATAAAGCGCCCGTCCCAGTGCGCAAAGCTTTGGCGCGGCGAACTGTGATCGTAATGATCGAGGGAGCAGAAGATCGCGCCGCCGGTGCCGCCACCGGGACGCTGCAACGACAGCCGCGCGCCGGGCGGATCGTCGGAGCGTGGCGGATTGTCGTAAAAGCAGCCGCCACCGCTGTAATTGTAGGCATGCCAGGTCGCCAGCGGCAGCTTGACCAGCAGGCCGCCGCGCGCGGCGCCGCGCACCACGAACAGCGCCGCCGCCTGCGGCATCCATGGCGCGGGCGCGATGAACGGCGCGCCTTCCGCTTCGCAGCAGGCGATATAGACGGCCGATTGCCAGTCGCCGGGTATCTCGAAGACGTAACACGGCCACTGCCAATCCTGGTCCGGTCCGCGCGGCGGCGCGTGCTCGCCACGCAGCCAGCCCGAACGCAGCACCGGTTCCATCGCCAGCGCCCACCGATAAAAGTGCACGCGAAAGCGTGACCGGTCGGTCGATACGTGCAGCACCAGCGGTTCTCCGGGCAGAACGCTGGCGCGCTCGGGATACGCCTGGATCATGGTTTGTCCACCACATCCGTCGTCACAGTACCCATGGCGGCTCCCATCAGAACGGCGCGCCGGGTTCGACCCGCTTGCGCACCAGGAACGGCGGCATGACCAGCGCGTGCAGCGGCGTGGCGCGAAACGCCGCCACGGCGTCGGCCGGCGTCTCGACGATCGGCTCGTCCTTGCGATTGAACGAGGTATTGAGCAGCACCGGCACGCCGGTGCGCGCCTCGAACGCCAGCAGCAGCGCGCGCAGCAGCGGATCGTCGTCCGGCCCCACGCTTTGCAGCCGTGCGCTGCGGTCGCTGTGCGTGGTGGCACCCAGCCGCGCCGCGCCAAACGGCGTCACCGGCACCGCGAATTGCATGAACGGCGCCGGATGCATCAGGTCGAAATACTCGCCGGCCCGCTCCAACAGCACCGCCGGTGCCAGCGGCCGGAACCACTCACGCTGCTTGACGCGGGCATTGATCCAGTCGCGCATGCGTTCACTGCGCGGATCGGCCAGAATGCTGCGGTGGCCCAGCGCGCGCGGGCCGAATTCGCTGCGGCCCTGGAACAGCGCCAGCGCCTTGTTGTCGGTCAGAAGATCGACCATGCGCGCGCACAGCGCTTGCATGTCGTCGCGGCGCTCGACCAGCAGATCGTCGGCGTCGGTCAACGCCGCTTCGATATCGGCGCGCCGCGGCATCGGCCCCAGATAATCGTCGCGCCAGCGGAAATCGCAGCGGCGTTCGGCCAGCTCGGTCAGGCCGTAGACGGCGCACCCGAGCGCGGTGCCCCCATCGCCCGGCGTCGGCGGAATGAACAGCGAGCGGAACGGCGTTTCGCACAGCAGCCGCTCGTTGACCGAGCAATTGAGCGCGGTGCCGCCGGCAAAGCACAGGCGGTCGACGCCGGTGCGCGAATGCAGCCAGCGCGCCACCTGCAACAGCGCCTCCTCGAACGCGTGCTGGCCGGCCGCCGCCAGATTGGCGATGTCGGGGAAGGCGCCGCCGCCGGCTTTGGCGTAGCGAAAGCGCTGGCGCTCCGCCAGCAGCGCGCGCCAGCGGTCCGGCATGGACACCTTGCAGCCGTCGACCTCCAGCGGCGGCATGCTTAGCGCATGCGGATCGCCGAACGGCGCCAGCCCCATCACCTTGCCCTCGTTGCCCTCGCCGGGAAAGATCGCCTGCGTCAGCATAAAGTAGAACATGCCCAATCCGGCGGGCTGCCCCTCGTCGCGCTGCCACAGCTGTTTGTCGATGCAATCGATCCGGTCGCGCCCGGCCATGTAGAAGGACGACACTTCGCGCCAGTCGCCCGGCACGTCGGCGGCGCCGCCCCACTGCTCGGTGAAATCGGCCACGGCGCTGCCCTGGCCGTCGATGACCATGACGGCCGCATTCGTGAACGGCGACGGATGGAAGGCGCTATATAAATGTGCCACATGGTGCGAGATGCGCGCGCGACGCGCGTACGGCCCCAGCCTCAACGTGGCGGCCAACTCCTGCTCGTAAGCGGCCAGATTGTCGAACTCGGCGTCGGACGAATAGCATTCGACCAGCACGTCGATCGGCGCATCGAGCCCCGGCAGGCGCGCCGCGTAAAAATCGCGCACGTCGCCCGGCCGTCCCCAGTGGTGCTTGATACGGCTCAAGCGCTCCTTCTGTATCGCCCATTGCAATGTCGAGCCGCGCATCAGGCAAGCGCTGGCGTCCTGCGTTCGGTTGATGCCCAAGACTGCCGGTCCGTCGTCCATCGCCGCCTCCTCGCCGTGGCCGGGCGCGGCGCACCATGCGCCACGTCCTGCTGGTTAGAGCGTCGCGATGCCGGGTTAGTTCTGCCGGTTAGTGCTACTTCACGAACGTCAACGTGTGCTGCGCCGGCCCCGGCAGCAAGGGCGTCTCGCGTCCGCCTACCCAATCCTCGTGGCCGTCAAGGAAGTAGGACGACAATGGATGGCCGCTCTGCCCGCCCGGCATGTTAAAAATGCCCTCCTGCTCGCGTCCCGGCGACACGGTCAGCCGCTCGGACTGGCCGAAGGTCGGACCGGCCACGCGCGGCATGTGCTGGTCGCCCGCCAGCATATCGGCCGGCACCTTCAGGAAGCGCCCCAGCAACGGCACGGCCGACGCCATCGGATGCGCGTTGGCGGCCGTGTTGCGGCGCCCCCAGTTGGCGTCCGACAACGGCTTGCCATCCTTGGTCAGATCGCCGATCACGCGGTCCAGCGCCGTCAGTTGCAAGGCTTGCCAGTCGGCGTACTGTGGCGGCAGCCAGCCGGCCGGGCGGGCCTCGAGCAGACGCGCCAGCACCACCGGCCAGCGCGCGCTCGCCGCCGCCATATTGGCCCTCGGATCGATCGCGGCCATCTGCTGGTCGGCGTTTTCGAACAGGATGTCGTAGAGCGCGTACATGTAAGCGCGCGTGATGCGGTAGCCGACCGAATCGACGCTGGCGCGGCCGGTCCAGCTGCTTTGCAGCAGCGCCAACGCCTCGGCGCGGCGCGGGTGGTCGGCCACCGCCTTGGCGTCGAGCGCCGCGATGGCCCGCTCGCGCCACGGCGCCAGGAACAGGGCGCGGTCGTCGAGTGCGATGGCGTACACCTGTTTGACGCCGGTCTTCGCGCCGAGCGCCGTCAAGCCTTCGCGCACCTGGTGCGTACGCGCGCCCAGATCGTGGCCGCCGTCGCCGATCAACGCCGCGTCGGCGCCGGCCAGCTGGCGGCTGTTGGCGGTGGCCAGCTGGCCGGCCGGCGGATTGACCACTTTCGGATACTCGGCCGGCGTCAGCCAGCCATCCCACACGCCCGCACGATCGTCGGCGCTCAATGGATAGGTGATCTGCACGCCGGCCGGCGCGCGGCGCGGCAGCGGACCGGCGATGGTCCAGCCGATATTGCCCTTGTCGTCGCCGCCGACGAAATTTTGCGCCGGCACGCCCAGCGTCGGCGCGATCGCCAACGCCTGGTCGAGCGTGTCGGCCGTCTCGAGCCTTTGCGCATTGACGTTGACGGCGCCCGCCGCGTGCGCGGTCCAGTGCACGGCGTAGCTGCGGCCCATCGCCTCGCGGATCGGGCCGAGCGAGGTTTCGCGCACCACCAGCGTTTCGGTGGCAGCGCCTTTGACCAGGATTTTTTCGTCGTGCACCGACGGCGTCTCCCAGCCGGCCTGCGTGCGTACCTGGCCGGGCCTGGCGGGATCGGCTTCCAGCGCGATCAAGTCCAGATAATCGCCGTAGCTGTTGGTGTACCCCCAGGCCACGCGGCCGTTACTGCCGACCACCACCACCGGCGTGCCGGGCAAGGTGACGCCGACCACGCGCCGCTGGCCGCCCTTCCCGTCCGGGAACTGCAAGGCGGCGCGGTACCACGTGTTGGGCAGCTGGATACCCAGATGCATATCGTCGGAGACGATGGCGGCGCCGGTGTCGCTGCGGCCGCCCGCGACCGCCCAGTTGTTACTGCCGACGGTATTGAAAAATTCGGCCGGCACCGGCGACTTTGTCATCTCCACCGACATCTCCACCACCATCGCCATTCTGGGCGGCGCGGCCGCGCTGGCGGCGGCCATTCCAGGCTTGCCCCACCACGCCGGCGCCGCCGCCGGAATCGGCGCCGGCCCGCCCGGCACCGAATCGGCATCGAGCGGCGCATCCCATTGCGTCGATTCGGGCGCCAGGAAGGCGCGCTGCTCTTCGGACGCATTCTCGGCCAGCCAGCCGCGCGACAGCTCGCGCGGCAGCAGGCCGCTTTGCAGATCGAAGTACATCGCCCAGATCACCAGCAGCGAATCGTTGGGCGACCAGGCGCGCGGCGGCATGCCGACCAGCGCATACTCGAACGGCTTGACGCTTAACGCCTCCAGCCCGGCGTTGACGCCGGCGCTGTAGCGCTCCAGCAGCGCGCGGTCCGACGCCGGCATCGCCTTGAACGCCAGTTCGGCGCGCGCGCGGAAGCGGTGGAAGCGGCGCGCCTTATCCATCGGCAGCGCGCGCGCGCCGAACAACTCGGACAACTCGCCAGCCGCCGCGCGGCGCAGCAAATCCATTTGAAAGTAGCGCTCCTGCGCGTGTACGAAACCGGTGGCGTAGGCTACATCGAGCCGGCTGCCACCGCTGATCACCGGCACGCCGTGCGCGTCGCGGGCCACGCTGGCGGTGGTTTCCAGCCCGGGCGCCTGCTGGGTGCCGTCCAGCTTTGCCAGGCTGCCGCGCAAATACAGCCACGCCGCCAGCAGCGCCAGCACCAGCATCGCCAGCGCAATCAACAGCACACGCCTGGACCACACCGTCAGCTTGTTGTTTCGCATAGGTCTCCCGATAGTCAGATCAATCCGGCAATAGTGCCAGAGAATCCACTTCGGAGGCAATCAGCAGTTCGCGCGGCGGCCGGTGGCACGGACTACGGCAGTTGGTAGATATCCTTCGCCACTTCCCGCACATAGCGCAGCAGCAGCGACGCGCCGGGCGACATCAGATGGCCGTCCACCGTGATGATGCCGAAAGCATCCATACGGCACGGCAGCTCGATCGGCAGGATATTGAGCACACCCTGCGATTCATAATACTTGGCCACCGCGATCGGCATCACATTGAGCGCGTCGGTTTGCTGCAACAGCGGTTTAATCAGCAGCACCGCCGTGGTGTCGACCACGTTGCCCGGCACTTCCAGGCCGGCGCGGCGGAACATCAATTCGCACCGCGCGCGCAGGATGCTGCCCTGCGGCGGCAGAATCCACGGCTGGCCGGCGATGTCGCGCAGCTGCAAATTGCGCGCCTTGAGCAGCGGATGCCCCGGACGTACCACCGCGCATGCCGGCTCGTCGCCGAGCTCCTCGTAGGCCAAACCCTGCGCGCTTTGACGCTCGGGAATGCGGCCGATCATGAAGTCGAGCCGCCCGCGCTGCAGCTGCTCGAGCAGGATGTTGGACTGCTCCATCTCGACGCCGATGCGCAAGCGCGGCGACGCCTGCTTGGTGCGCATGATCGCCTGCGGCAGCAACGAGATCCCCGGCGTCATGATGGTGCCGATATCGACCTGGCCGGCCAAGCCGGCCTTGATGGCGACGATGTCCTCGTGCGCCAGCGAGAGGCTGGTCAGCGCCATGCGGGCGTGACGGATCATCGTCTCGCCGTAGATGGTAGGCTCCATGCCGCGCGGCAGACGGTCGAACAGCTGCACGCCCAGCATCTCTTCGAGATCCTTCAGCTGCTTGGACGCGGCGGGCTGCGTCATGTGCAGGTCTTCGGAGGCCCGGTGGATATTGCGTTGTTCGTCCAGCGCGATCAGCAGCAGCAGCTGGCGCGTTTTGAGGCGCGCGCGCAGGAACCAGTTTGAATTTGTGTCCATAAGAAAAATGATATCACAACCGGTATTGATTTATGGTCAATACCGGCAGTTTAGATATCACTTGCAAACCGAACTAGGATTGGCGGCGGGGCCTTCCTTGGTCTGCTTGATGAACGGGATGGTGCCGTCGGCGTTGTATTGGAACTCCTCCATCGCCACCGAACGACGGTACTCGCCGCCGGTCGGCAGCTTGTCGTTATGGTAGAAGATGTAGTTCTTGCCGTTGAATTCGACGATGGCCTGGTGGATCGTCTTGACCTTGGCGTTCTTCTCCATGATCACGCCGCCGAACTTCCACGGACCGATCGGGCTTGGGCCGGTCATGTAGGCGGTCGTCTCCGGGAAGTCGCGCGAATACGACAGGTAGTAGGTGCCCTTATGCTTGTGCATATACGGCGCCTCGGTGAAGCGGTCCATGCCGACGGTGTGGATCGGACCATCGAATTCGATCATGTTCGATTTCAGCTTGGCGTACTTCAGGACCGTGTTGCCCCAGTAAAGATAGGCCTGGCCGTCGTCGTCGACGAACACGCCCGGATCGATATCGTCCCACGCGATCGGCGCTTCGAGCGTCATGTTGTTGGTCACCAGGGCCGAGCCGCGCGCGTCGACGAACGGGCCTTCCGGCTTGTCGGCGACGGCCACGCCGATGGCACGGCCGGGAATGGTGGCGTGATCGACGGTCGAATAGAAGTAGTACTTGCCATCGCGCTTGGTGACGTCGGCCGCCCACGCATCGACTTTGCCGATCGCCCACTTGAACGCGGACGGTTTGATCGGCGAACCGCGATCGGTCCAGTTCTTCATGTCGCAGCTGCTGTACAGGCGCCATTCCTTCATCACATAGTCT
>DASVTJ010000219.1:0-14753 GCA_036387635.1 Duganella sp. | reverse complement strand
GCACTCCGAAATGGTATCGATACATGAGACATTCCTTCAACCCAAGCGGTGATCAAATGCCGTCACGATACCATGCCATCGCACGCTGTTTCTATTGCGCGGCCCGGATCGTGGAGACAGCCGCCGCCGTGCCATATTCGTCAGCGCCCAGGTCGATCACGCCCTCCGCCCGCGCCTGGCCATTGATGTCCTGAGTGCCGTTGACAGGAATCGCGCCCGACGGGAAATAGCGGGCCCACAGCGGCGAGCTCCAGGTCGTCAGCGCGGTACCCACGGCGCCGACATTGATGGCCGGCGAAGTCGCCTGGAGGTTCAGGTTGCCGCCAGCGGGCGCGACATAGCGCGGATCGGCGATCACGCGTGTGCCCGGCAAGTTGGTGGCACTCGAGGCGCTGCCCCACCACAAGTTGACGCCCCACACGTTGCCGCTATGTCCGCTGCCCTCGACCAGATAGTTTTCCGCCGCCGTGCCTTCGCCATAGAAAATGTTATTGCTGAAGCGGGAATCGATCACCTTGTACTGGAACACCACCTCGCTGCCCCAACCCTGGTTCTTATAGAACGAATTGTTGTTCACATGGATGCGCCGGGCCTGGCCGGCGCCGGACGAATAGCCGCCGACCGACAAGCCCGCCTCGCGGTTGTTGTAGACGAAATTGTTGGTCATCAAAATGTCTTCGGTGGCCTTGCCGCTGTGCTCACTGGCGAATTCGAAGCCGATGTCGTTGCCGGACGAGACATTGCGGTCAAAAATGATGTTCCGTCCGCCATCGACATAAAAGCCGCCGGCCGACCCTTCGCCGCCATACCAGGGGTTGGTCGAGCTGGAATTGTTGAGCGAGATGTTGTTTCGCACCATGCCGTTGCGCACCCGGTCGTTTTCGCCGCAGCCGGCGCACTCGCCCTCGTAGCCGATGAAGTCGAACCCGATATTGTTATTGTCGTGCACGTTATTGCTCAGCACTTCGAAGCGATCCACGTTGCCGTTGATCACCAGCGCCTCGCTGGCCTGCAACACGTTTTTGTACACTTCGTTGCCTTGCACCAGCAGGTCGGTGACCCCGGTCGCGTTCGTGCCGAACACGGCCAAGCCATGCGCCCCGACCGAGCACGGATCTTTGCAGGTGCTAGTGTTGCGGATGTCGTGCACCTTGTTGTTGACAATTTGCAGATGCGCGCCGTTGCCTTCGATCAGGATGCCAACCGGCGTGTTGCTGCCGCTGGACGTCAGGCCGCCCACGTCAAATCCTTCCACCCGCACGTAATTCGAATTGTTGATCGTGATCAGGCCCTGGCGGCCGGACGGGCTCAGTCCGCTGCCGCTGATGATCGCGCCGGGATCGCCCTTGAGCGTGATGAAAGCGTTCGCATTGCCGGATTTGCCGGAGATCAGCACCTTCTGCGCGTAAGTGCCGGCCAGCACGCGCACCGTATCGCCCGCGACGGCCGAATTCACCGCCGTCTGGATCGACTGGCCGGGGTTGACCGTGATGGTGGCGCCAAAGGCGGTGCCGAGGTAGATGGACATCAGAAGGCCCGCAGTGACGCGGCTGGCGTTGGTTTTAACACTGTTCATAGGTGATTCTCCGGTGAAGGCTCGGACGGTGAGCCGGTTAAAGGAACCGTGAAGGCGCGTGACTGCCGAAACGGCAGCGCCGGGGCGCCACCTTCCCAGTCGTGCTTGCATAGTAATAATCAAAAAAAGAAAACACAAGCAACTTTCGGAATACTTCGACAAGGGCGATTCTTCTTGCGATATCTTTCCAAAACGCCGCCGCAGCCCACGCGCCACCGCGCCGGCACGTCATCGTCGAGCGGCTTGCATCGGAAATGCAACATCAAACGAAAGTTTTCGGAAGTTACTTGTGTTTTCGTTTTCGTTTAATTACCATTCATCTCAAGACAACAAGAGACGGGAGATTGGCGATGAGCAAAGAAATAGGAAAGGGACTGCGGCGCGGCCTGATGGCGGCGGCGGTGGAAATGGCGCTGTGCGGCATGGCGTCCGCCCAGGGCCAGTCGGAGACCGTTGCGGCGCCGCCGGAAGTCCCGGTGGCGCCGGCCCAGGCCCCGGCGGCGCAGGAGCCGTCCGTGGTGGTCGTCACCGGCGCGCGCGCCGCGCTGGCCAGGTCGCTCGAATTGAAGCGCAATGCCGACGTGATCCAGGACTCGATCTCGGCGACCGAACTGGGCCGCTTCCCGGACGATAACGTCGCCGATTCGCTGACCCATATTTCCGGCATCTCGGTTTCGCGCACCCGTGGCGGCGAAGGCCAGTACATCAACGTGCGCGGCCTCGGTTCGGGCTACAACATCGTCACCCTGAACAAGCGCATCCTGGCCACCGACGGCGACGGCCGCGACTTCGCCTTCGACGTGTTGCCTTCCGAAGTGATCAGCGGCGCCGACGTGATGAAGTCGGCCGAGGCGACGCAGATGGAAGGCAGCATCGGCGGCGCCGTCAACCTGCGCTCGGCGCGGCCGATGGACAATCCCGGCTACCACGCGTCGGTGCGTTTCGAAGGCGACCGCAACGACCTGTCGCGCAAGAACGGCGGCAAGCTCTCCGGCGTGGTCAGCAACACCTTCAACAACAACACGATGGGCGTGATCGTCGGCGCCGTGGTCTCGAAGCGCAACGTGCGTACCGATTCGCTCGGCTACCAAACCTTCAACGCCGATTCGCCGGGCAGCTTCGACGCCAACGGCGACGGTGCCATCGCTGCCGGCGAAAGCAATCTGCTGGCGCCGTGCTGCGTCTCGTTCGGCTCCATCTTCGAGGAGAAGAAGCGCACCGCGCTGTCCGGCGCGTTCGAGTGGAAGGTCACGCCGCAGTTGCGCATGACGGTCGACGCGCTGGCCACCCGGCTCGATTCGCCGCAGGTGGGCTACCAGCAATCGTACTACGTCGAACACGCGCCGAACCGCTGGTCGGACGTGGTCATCAAGGATCGCCTGATCACCAGCATGACGGTCAAGGACCTGGTGCCGGAGATGAGCAACGTCACCACCGACCGCGTGGTCGACACCAGGCAGCTGGGCTGGCACGCCGACTGGAAGCCCAGTCCCGCGCTCAAACTGACCGGCGACGTCTATCGCTCGACGTCGGAACGCAATTCCGGCGGCAAGGATAGTTTTGTCGTCGCCGGCATCGGCGGACGCAATACCGGCTACTACCGCGCCAACGACGGCCGCTTGCCCGACATCCGCGTGACGCTCGAAGATGGCCGCGACCTCGCCACCGAGCTGGCGGCGGGCCGCCTTGGCAACAACGACTACGGCCTGCACTTCGCCGGCCTGACCGGCACCGACATCAAGGATACCGTCGATGGCGCCTCGTTCGACGGCCGCCTGGCGCTAGGCGGCGCCTGGCACGTCGACGCCTTGCAGTTCGGCGTCAGCGCCACCAACCGCAAGAAGGACCGCAACGCCATCGGCAACGAGAAAAGCGGCGGCGCCTGCCAGTACTGC
This sequence comes from Duganella sp., assembly GCA_036387635.1. Taxonomy (GTDB): domain Bacteria; phylum Pseudomonadota; class Gammaproteobacteria; order Burkholderiales; family Burkholderiaceae_D; genus Rugamonas. Next base: position 11,282 of record DASVTJ010000219.1, on the reverse strand, counting down.
AATATGTACTCGACCACCTTCTCGTCGCTGGGCGCCGACGTCGTGCATCCAATGACGCTGCCGAACTACATGCGCAACGCCGGCGGCAGCTTCCCCGGCAGCTTCATGCGCTTCGACGTGCCGGCTTACTTCGCCGCGCTCAAAAGCCTGGACGGCAAACCGGTCCTCGACGACAGCGGCAACCCGACCGGCGCCACCTTCGACGCCGCCAGCTCGCAACCGGTGTTCGTGCCGACCGACTCGTATTCGGTGCGCGAGAAAACCGCCACCTTGCACGGCCAGTTCGAGCTGTCGGGCGAGAACTGGAACGGCAACATCGGCGCGCGCCTGGTGCGCACCAAAACGAGTTCGCGCAGCGCCATCGACCAGATCGTGGCGATCGACGATCCCACGCCGGACATCCCGACCAGCAGCCCGCTCGTCACCTACAGCCCGGCGGTGCCGGTGTCGCAGGACGGCAGCTACACCAAGCTGCTGCCGTCGGCAAATCTGAGCTGGTGGGCGCGCGAGGACTTCGTGGTGCGCGGCGCGCTGGCCAAGGTCATGGCCCGGCCGTCGCTCGACAAGCTGGCGCCGACCCGCACCGACAACACGCTCGATCGCAGCTACATCCTCAACATCGTCGGCGATCCGAACCTGAAGCCCACCGAGGCGGTGCAGCAGGATCTGTCGGTCGAATGGTACTACCGTCCGAAATCGGCGATCACGGCGGCCGTCTTCGCCAAGCAGATTAAAAATTTCGTCACCTACCAGACCGACGAACGCGTGGACATCGGCGTGCCCGGCTACCTGTACACGGTCACGCACCCGGTCAACGGCGACAAGGCGCGCGTGCGCGGCATGGAGATCGGCGTGCAGCACCTGTTCGACAACGGCTTCGGCATCAACGCCAAATTCGCCAAGACGTGGACCAAGGCCTACCAGGGCGGCGAATACGTCGGCCAGCTCGAAGGCGTGGCGCCCACCGCCTCGTCGATCGGCTTCCTGTACGAGCGTGGCGGCGTCAATGCCTCGATCTCGTTCGACTACACCGGCGAGTACACGCAAAGCACCAATGTGCTGGCCGGCTTCCCGAACAAGGTCGATTCGCTGACGTGGGTCACGGCCTCCGCGTCGTGGGACGTCACGCCCCGGATCACGCTGTTCGTCGAAGGCAAAAACCTGGGCGACGCCGTCATGCGCTCGAACCTGGGCCGCGCCGACGCCCAATACGGCTTCGAAACCTGGGGCCGCACCTACGCGGCCGGCATGAGCGTTAAATTCTGACGGGCGCGCGATGACTTCTTCGACAACGACGATAACGACGGCGACGGCCGGCGCCGTGCGTCCCGCCGGCTGGCTGGGCTACGCGCTGACCACCACGCTGCTGTGGGGCGTGTGGGGCGCGTTCGCCGGCCTGCCCGGCCAGAACGGTTTCCCCGAAACGCTGATCTACGTCGTCTGGGCGCTGACGATGATACCGCCCGCGTTGTTCGTGCTGGCGCGAGCCGGCTGGCGCGTGCGCGCCGACCGCCGCGCCATCGCCTACGGCCTGACCATCGGCCTGCTGGGCGCCGGCGGCCAGATGATCCTGTTCTACGCCGTCAAGGCCGGACCGACCTACCTGATCTTTCCACTAATCTCGCTGTCGCCGGTGATCACCATCGCCCTGTCCTACCTGTTCCTGCGCGAGCGCACCGGCGCCCTCGGCGTGGGCGGCATCGTGCTGGCGGTCTGCGCGCTGCCACTGTTCGACTACACGCCGGGCGGCGCGCCGCAGCAGTACGGCCTGTGGTTCGTGCTGGCCATCGGCGTGTTGATCGCCTGGGGTCTGCAGGCGTACTTCATCAAGCTGGCCAACGCCAGCATGGACGCGCAGAGCATCTTCTTCTACATGACGGCCAGCGCGTTGCTGTTCATCCCCGTGGCGCTGGCGATGACCGACTTTTCGCAACCGATCAACTACGGCCCGAGCGGACCGCTGCTGGCCGCCGTCACGCAAGTGCTCAACGCCGTCGGCGCGCTGACCTTGGTGTATGCCTTCCGCCATGGCAAGGCGCTGGTGGTCTCGCCGCTGGTCAACGCCGGCGCCCCGCTGCTGACCACCGTCATTTCGATGGCGCTGGCGGCCACGCTCCCCAGCGGCTACAAGCTGGCCGGCATCGGGTTGTCGCTGGCCGCGGCGCTGTGCCTCGCGCTGCAACCCGACGACACCCCATCCACCTGAACCAACGCAAGGACACCTTATGCGATATCTACTCAATCTGGTCCGGCGCCACAAGGCCGGCGACGCCGTCGGCATTTATTCGGTGTGCTCGGCCCACCCGCTGGTCATCGAGGCGGCGATGGAAGTGGCGCTCGGTGCCGGCCAGCCGGTGCTGATCGAGGCCACCTCGAACCAGGTCAACCAGGATGGCGGCTACACCGGCATGACGCCGGCCACGTTCCGCGACTTCGTGCACAGCATCGCCGAGCGCGTCGGCCTGCCGCGCGAGCGCGTGCTGCTCGGCGGCGACCACCTCGGCCCGAACGCCTGGCAGGACCGGCCGGCCGCCGAAGCGATGGCGCGCGCCGAGGTGCTGATCGAACAGTACGTGCTGGCCGGCTTTCGCAAGATCCACCTCGATTGCTCGATGTCGTGCGCCGGCGAGCCGGTGCCGCTGTCCGACGCCACCGTCGCGGCGCGCGCCGCGCGGCTGTGCGCGGTCGCCGAAGCCGCATGGAACCAGGCCGGCGGCGAAGCGCCGGTCTACATCGTCGGTACCGAAGTGCCGGTGCCGGGCGGCGCGCACGAGGACCTCGACCAGCTGAGCGTGACCACGCCGCAGGCCGCCGCCGCCACCAGCGCGGTGCACCGCGCCGCTTTCGCCGAAGCCGGCCTGGGAGCGGTCTGGCCGCGCGTGATCGGCCTGGTGGTGCAGCCGGGCGTCGAATTCGACCACCACAAGGTGATCGACTATCGCCCCGACAAGGCGCGAGATCTCAGTCGTTTCATCGAGGGCGAGCCGACACTGGTCTACGAAGCCCACTCGACCGACTACCAGGTGCGCGACAGCCTGGCGGCGCTGGTGCGCGACCATTTCGCGATCCTCAAGGTCGGCCCCGGCCTGACCTTCGCGCTGCGCGAGACGCTGTGGGCGCTGGCCGACATCGAAGAAGAAATGCTCGACGGCCGTCCCGGTTCGAACTTCAAGAACGTGGTGCTGGAGACGATGCGCGCCGAGCCGGGCTACTGGCTCAAATATTACGGCGACCCGGTGCGCGCGCGCTTCGACCAGCAGTACAGCCTGAGCGACCGGATCCGCTATTACTGGCCGCATCCGGCGATCCAGCACGCCCAGGCCGCGCTGATCGATTACCTGGAACGCCACGCGCCGCCGCTCACGCTACTGAGCCAGTACCTGCCGGCCCAGTACGAAGCCGTGCGCGAAGGCCGCCTGCGCAACCGGCCGGCCGATTTACTCAAAGAAGGCGTGGCCAGGGTGCTGCGTCAATATATGGACGCCTGCACGGCGGGCGCCGCAACAAAGGAGTTGGAAACATGTTAGTAGTGGATAGGAATACCCAGGACATCCTCGGCATCGGCGAAGAACGGCTCAACGCCGCCGGCGCCAGCCTGACCGCCAGGGAAATCGCGCAACAAGGCGCCGTCTGGCCGCGCATCGCCGCGCTGGTGGCGAGCCGGCGCGCCGACCTGGACGCGTTCCTCGGCCCGCTGCTGGCGCGGCCGGACCTGCGCATCGTGCTGACCGGCGCCGGCACCTCGGCCTTCATCGGCGAATGCCTGGCGCCGGCGCTGCTGCGCCGGGGCTTGCGCGCCGAGGCCGTGCCGACCACCGACCTGGTGTCCGGTCCCGGGCTGTTCCTGCAACCGGCGGTGCCGACTTTGCTGGTGTCGTTCGGCCGCTCCGGCAGCAGTCCGGAAAGCGTGGCGGCGGTGGCGCTGGCCGACCAGCTGGTCGCCAACGTGCACCACCTGGTCATCACCTGCAACGCCGACGGCGAGCTGTATCGCATGGCGCAGGGACGCGCCAACGCGCTGGCGATCCTGCTGCCGGAAGCGACCCATGACCGTGGCTTCGCGATGACCACCAGCTTCACGTCGATGCTGCTGTCGGCCGCGCTTGCGTTCGACGCGTTCAGTGCGTTCAGTGCGTTCGACGGGCTCGGCGCAGTCGCGGCACCGGCGGCGGCCGCACAACAGCTGCTGCACACGGCCTTGCCGTTGCTGACGGCACTGGTGGCGCGGCGCTTCAACCGCGTCGTCTACCTCGGCAGCAACGAACTGCGCGGACTGGCGCGGGAAGCGGCGCTCAAGCTGCTCGAACTGACCGATGGCCAGGTGGTGGCCTTGTTCGATTCGCCGCTGGGTTTCCGCCACGGGCCGAAGACGATCGTCAACGACGACACGCTGGTGGTGGTCATGCTGTCGAACGACGCGCACACGCGCCGCTACGACCTCGATCTGCTGCGCGAACTGCGCAACGACGGCCGCGCCGGCCGCGTGCTGGCGGTAAGCGGCATCCCCGAGCCGGAGCTGGGCGACGATTGCGTGGTGCTCGACGGGATGGCCGGCGCCGGCGACCTGGCGCTGGCGCTGCCCTATATCGTCTTCTGCCAGTGCTACGCGCTGCTGCAATCGCTGGCGCTGGGCCTGCGGCCGGACACGCCCAGCGTATCGGGCACCGTCAATCGCGTGGTGCGCGGCGTGACGATCTATCCATTCGAAGGGGAACACGATGTTTCTGGGCGTTGACGGCGGCGGCACCAAGACCGCGTTCGCACTGGTCGACGCCGACGGCAACGTACGCGCGCGGCATGAGGAAGGCAGCGCCTATTACCTGGAAGTGGGCATGGACGGCGTCGGCGCGATGCTCGAACGCGGCTGCCATACCTTGTTCGCCGCCGCCGGCGTTGGACCGGACGACATCGCGCAGGCGTTTTTCGGCCTGCCGGCGTATGGCGAAGACCGCGTCGTACTGCCCGTGCTGGACGCGCTGCCGCGCACCATCCTCGCGCACGGCCGCTACCGGTGCGGCAACGACATGGTGTGCAGTTGGGCCGGATCGCTGGCCGGCGCCGACGGCATCAGCGTGATCGCCGGTACCGGCTCGATGGCCTATGGCGAATACGCCGGCAAACGCGCGCGCGCCGGCGGCTGGGGCGAACTGTTCAGCGATGAAGGCTCGGCCCATTGGATCGCCCGTGCGGGGCTGGCGTTGTTCTCGCGCATGAGCGACGGCCGCGCGCCGCGCGGCCCGCTGTATGCGCTGGTGCGCGAGCGTTTGCGGCTACTGGAGGACCTGGACCTGTGCGGCGTGGTGTACGGCCAGCTGAAAGGCGAGCGCAGCGCCGTCGCGCGGCTGGCCGGCCTGGTGACCGAAGCGGCAGCGCTGGGCGACGTGCGGGCGGTGGCGATCATCGACGCCGCCGCCGCCGAACTGGCGGGGCTGGTCGACGCGGTGCGCGGCGCGCTGGACGTGGAGCCCGAAGCGGTGGTCCCGGTCTCGTTCACCGGAGGCCTGGTCGGCACGCAAGGTCCCTTGCGCGCGCCGCTGATACGGGCGCTCGCGGAGCGCCGGCGGCCCTACCGGGTGGCGCCGCCGTTGCTGGCGCCGGTACTTGGGGCCGCATTGTACGCCGCCCGATGCGCCGGCACGCCGCTCGACGGCGCCGCGCTGCGCCGGTTGGCGGAGGCGAATCACACCGAGCGAACCAACGTGGCGTAAGCGAACATCAAAGAGGAAGCCCTATGCGCATCACATTCATCCGCTTCGTGTTGGCCGCGCTGCCGCTACTGGCGACGCAGCCAGCGCACGCCGCGCCGGACCACTACACGATGGCCGACTTCGACAAAGTACCGAAGATCGACGCCCACCTGCACCTGCACGGCGACAGCCAGGACGCCTACCTCGCGCAAGCGCGCAAGGACAACTTCCGCGCGCTCACCATCAACGTCGACTACGGCGACTTCCCTCCCCCCGCGCGGCAACGACAGGTCGCCAGCAAACTGGCGCACGCCCATCCCGCCGACGTGGCCTGGGTCGCCACCTTCTCCACCAAGGGTTTCGAACAACCCGACTGGATCCGGTCGACCCTGAAAGACCTCGACACCGCGCTGGCCGACGGCGCCGTTGGCGTCAAAGTGTGGAAAAACATCGGCATGGACCTGCGCGACGCCGCCGGCAAGCTGGTGATGGTCGACGACGCCCGCTTCGACGGCCTGTTCGACGGCCTGGTCGCGCGCGGCACGATGGTGTTGGGACACCAGGGCGAGCCGCACAACTGCTGGCTGCCGCTGGAAAAAATGACCGTCAACAGCGACCGCGAATATTTTCAGGCGCATCCGGCCTACCACATGTACCGCCACCCGGAGATGCCGAGCTACGCGCAGCAAATGGCCGCGCGCGACCATCTGCTGGCGAAACACCCGCGCCTGCGTTTCACCGGCGTGCACCTGGCCTCGCTCGAATGGGATGTCGACCGCCTGGCGCGCTTTCTCGACGCGCACCCGGCCGTCAATGTCGATGTCGCCGCCCGCATCGGACAACTGCAATACCAGTCGCAGCGCGACCGCGGGCGCGTGCGCGCCTTCTTTGTCCGCTATCAGGACCGGCTGATGTACGGCTCGGACCTGGCGCAATCGGCCGCGCAGCCGGACGCCGACTTCGCCGCCGACCTCGATACGGTGTGGCGGCGCGACTGGCGCTACTTCGCCACCGGCGAGCGCCTGACGGTGCCGGAACTGGACCAGCCGGTGCAGGGGCTGGCGCTGCCGCGCCGCGTCATCGACAAACTGTTCCGGCAAAACGCCGAGAAAACCTTCCCGACGGCGTGGCGGCGGCGGTGATGGCGACGGTGCCGAGCGTATAACGCCGAACTTTCGTTTCTTTTCGCGAGTGGCCTCCTGTATCATCGGGATCACACTTAATTTGCGAAATACTCGAAAGATCGGCAATGAAAACAACCCATAACACGGAAACGAAAGCGAAAGCGAAGGAAACGCCCGCCGACAACAACATGCTGGTCGAGGAACGCCGGCGCCACATCCGCGAGTTGGTCGCCGAACGCGGGCGCGTCACGGTGGACGAGCTGGTGGCGATGTTCGACATTTCCCAGGTCACGGTGCGCAGCGACCTGAACGCGCTGGCCGAAATCGGCGCGGTGGTGCGCACGCGGGGTGGCGCGCTGGCCCAGCGCGCCAACGAAGACCTGCCGATCGGCGTCAAGCAGACGTTGCGCCGGGCCGAGAAGATGCGCATCGCCGAGGCGGCCGTGCAGCTGATCGGCGAAGGCCAAACCATCGTGCTCGATTCGGGCACGACGACGGCGGAAATCGCCAAGCGCATTCGCGGCCTGAAGCTGCAGTCGGTGAACGTGATCACCAACGCGCTCAACATCGCGGTGCTGCTGGCCGGCGCGCCGCACGTCACGCTGATCATGCTCGGCGGCGTGCTGCGGCCCAGCTCGTATTCGCTGGGCGGGCCGCAGGCCGAGGCGGCGCTGCAGGGGCTGCACGCCGACATCCTGTTTCTCGGCTTCGACGGCCTCGATCCCGAGATCGGCGTGATGACGCCGCATCTGCTGGAGGCGCGTTTGAATTCGCGCATGCTGGAGATCGCGCGCAGCGTGGTGGCGGTCGGTGATTCGTCCAAGATCGGGCGGCGCAGCCTGTCCGTGATCGCCAGGATCGAACAGGTCGACCGCATCATCACCGACGCCGGCGCGGCGCCGGACATGGTCGAAGCGCTGCGGGCACGCGGCGCGCAAGTCGTGCTGGTGTAGGTGGCCGTGGCCGCCCTCGCCGGCCAGGTAGTCCACTTACACAGACAGACGAGGAGATGTATGAAGCAAGCGCAGACGAAGCAAACCCGGAAGCAACCCGACCAGCGCCGACGCACCCTGCTGGGATGGCTGGCCGGCACGGCCGTGGCATCGACGGCCACCACCGCGTGGCCCGCCGGCGCCGCCGCCACTGTAGCCCCGGCGACCCCGGCGGCTCCTGGCACGGCGGCCGACCGCAAAAGCGTGGCGCGCATCGGCGACGCCGCCATGGCGCTGGAATTCGACGGCCAGCTGCGCTGCCGCGTGCTGTCGAAGCACGGGCCGCGCCCGGCCGCCGTCACCGCCTTCGCCCCCAGCGAGCGGCTGCGGTTGAAGGACGGCCGCTGGATCGAGCGATTCGCGCTGACGGCGCAGGCGGCCGATCGCGTCGACGGCCCGCACGGCGCCGGGGTGCGCCACCGCTTCACCGGGGTGGCCGCCGAGGGCGTTGAAAAAACCGTCGCCGTCACGTTCTTGGAGCGCCATCCCGGCTTCGCGCTGCTGCGCGTGTCGTACCGCAACACCGGCGCCGGCGCGCTGGACGTCGCCGCATGGGCCAACAGCGGCCACACGCTGCAACCGGCGGCCGGCGGACACAAACCGAAGCCGGAATTCTGGAGCTTTTCCGGCTCCAGCCACCTGGACCGCCGCGACTGGGTGCAACCGGTGGTCGCCGGCTTCGACCAGCGCAACTTCATGGGCATGAACGACTCCGATTACGGCGGCGGCACGCCGGCGGCCGACGTCTGGCAGCGCGATTGCGGCCTGGCCGTCGGCCACCTCGACGTCGTTCCGCGCCTGGTGTCGCTGCCGGTGCGCGCCGTCAAGGGCGGCGCCGCGCTGGCCGTCGATTGCGAGCGCGAGGCCACGCTGCAACCGGGCGAGTCGCTCGACACGCTCGACACCTTCCTGGCGCTGCACACCGGCGACTACTTCGCCGCGCTGGACCGCTACCGCCAGGTGATGGCCGAACGCGGCATCCGCTCGCCGGACACGCCCGAAGCCTGCTACGAGCCGATCTGGTGCGCCTGGGGCTACGAGCGCGACTTCACCGTGCCGCTGATGGTCGGCACGCTGCAAAAGGCCAAGGAGCTGGGACTGGAATGGGCGGTGCTGGACGACGGCTGGCAAACCAACGAGGGCGACTGGAAGATCGACCGCAAGAAGTTCCCGGGCGGCGAAGCCGACATGCGCGCGCTGGTGGGCGCGGTCAAGGACGCCGGCCTGAAGGCGCGGTTGTGGATCACGCCGCTGGCGGTCGATCCCGGCTCGGACCTGCTGCACGACCACACCGACATGCTGTTGCTGGACAAGGATGGCGCGCCGCAACTGGTGACCTGGTGGAACAGCCTGTATCTGTGCCCGGCCTATCAACCCACCATCGACATGACGCGCGACTTGATCCGCAAGATCCTCGGCGAGTGGGGTTACCAGGGCCTCAAGCTCGACGGCCAGCACCTGAACGGCGTGGCGCCGTGCCACAACCCGGCGCACAAGCACGCCCGCCCCGAGGAATCGTTCGAAAAACTGCAGGATTTCTGGAAGATGGTGTACGACACGGCGCGCGAGGTGAATCCGGATGCCGTCGTCGAGCTGTGCCCGTGCGGCACCTCGTACGCGTTCCACAACATGCCGTACATGAACCAGGCGCCGGCGGCCGATCCGCTGTCGTCGTGGCAGGTGCGGCACAAGGGCAAGACGCTCAAGGCGCTGATGGGACCGTCGGCGCCGTACGCGGGCGACCACGTCGAGCTGAGCGACGGCGGCGACGACTTCGCCTCCACCATCGGCATCGGTGCGGTGCTGTCGACCAAATTCACCTGGCCGCTCGACCCCAAGCCGAAGGACAGTTTTTTGCTCACGCCCGCGCGCGAGGACCAATGGCGCAAATGGATCGGCATCTACCGCGACAAGATGCTGCCCAAGGGCGTCTATCGCGGCGAGCTCTATGACATCGGCTTCGACAAGCCCGAAGGCCACGCGGTCGAAAAGGACGGCAAATTGTACTTCGCGTTCTTTGCGCCGCGCTGGGACGGGCCGGTGGAGCTGCGCGGCCTGGGCGACAAGCGCTGGCGTTTGCGCGACTATGTCAACGGGCGCGACCTGGGCGAAGTGCGCGCCACGCGGCCCGGCGCGGCCGGCGGCGCGCGATTGGCGCTGCGCTTCGAACACGCCATGTTGATCGAGGCGGTGCCGGTCTGACGCCGCGCGGTCCAACGCCAGTATCTCAGCGCGCCCAGATGCCGACCAGCTGCACCAGCACGATTTTGAGCACCGTCATCGATGGAAAGATCATGGCGTAACCGATATCGGGCCGGTCGGTCGGCGCGATCTTGTTGGCGAAGGCCAGGATCGCCGGGTTGCCGGTGGTGCCGGCGACGATGCCGACCACGCTGTCGAACGGCAGCCGGAACACCAGCAGCGCGATGGCGATCGTGACCAGCACCAGCACGGCGACAATGGCGGCGCCCAGCGACAGGTACAGCAGGCCGCCATTGGCGAACGTGGCGGCGAAGGTGGCGCCCGACGAGATGCCGACCACGGCCAGGAACAAGGTCAGGCCGAAATTGCGCAGCACCAGGTTGGCCGGCACCGGCATGGTCCACTGGAACATGCCGGTGCGGCGGCGCCAGCCGAGCAGCAAGGCCACCAGCAGCAGGCCGGCAAATCCCAGCGACAAGTGGCCCAGCAGCGGCAGCGGCCAGCTGATGGCGCCGAAACCCAGGCCGAGCGTGACGCCGACACCGATACCGATATAACTGACCTCGCCCGTGCTGCGTACCGAATCGCCGAACAATGCGCGCAGCGCCGGGAAGCTGTCGCGCGGCGCCAGCACGCCGACGCGGTCGCCGTATTCCAGCGTGCGCCCCGGGGCCGGCGCCAGGTCGGCGTCGTTGCGCCGCAGGTGCAGGATGCGCGCGTTAAGCTCGGGCGGCAGCGTCAGCGTCGCCAACAGGCGCCCAGCCATCGCGGGGCTGGAAATGAAAAAGCGCTCATAGTCCAGATCGGCGCGGTCGGACAGCATGCGCCCGGCGTGCGGGCGGCCGAAGCGGGTCGCCACATTATGCAACACCTGCGCGTCGATGCCGGCGACCAGCAACACGTCGTCGCGCGCGATGCGCATCGTTTCATCGGCGACCAGATTGTGATGGCCGCGCCGCAGCGCGACGATCTCGATGCCGGCCGGCAGGTTGCGGGCCGCCTCGGCCAATGTCATGCCGATGACAGCGAACTCGCTCACGTCGATTTCCTCGACATGCAGCGCCGAGACGACGCGCGCCGGCAGCTTCGGCTTGAACAGGGCCTTGTACAGGCCTAGCAGCAGGATCGGCACCACCACGCCGATCGGATAGGCCATCGAATAGCCGGTGGCCGGCGCGGCGCCGAACGCGGCCAGCGCCGCCTGCAAGGCCGCCGTGCTGGTGCCGGCGCCGGCGAAGGCGCCCAGCGCGTGCGGCAGGTCGATCGCCGGCACCGAG
>DASVTJ010000218.1:0-3158 GCA_036387635.1 Duganella sp. | reverse complement strand
GCCATCGACGTGGTCGGCTTGGCTTCCTCGGTGACGATGCCCTGCTTGCCACGGCACGCCATGGCGATGGTATCGGCGGCGGCCTTGCTCCACAGGCGCTCGGCGCGCTTCTCGGGATCGGTGTCGTCCTTCTTGAACTTGGTATCGAGCCAGCGGCCTTCGTAGACGCCGGCCGCGCACACGAACTCGGCGCGCACTTCCCAGAAGTCGCGGGCGACGAATTTCTTGATCTTCTCTTCGCGCTCGACCACGATCGACAACGTCGGCGTCTGCACCCGGCCGACGGTGGTGAGGTAGAAGCCGCCTTCTTTCGAGTTGAACGCCGTCATGGCGCGGGTGCCGTTGATGCCGATCAGCCAGTCCGCTTCCGAGCGGCAGCGCGCGGCGTCGGCCAGCGGCAGCATTTCCTCGTCGGTGCGCAGATGGGTGAAGCCTTCGCGGATCGCGCCGGGCGTCATCGATTGCAGCCACAGGCGCTTGACCGGCTGCTTGGCCTTGGCGTTCTGCGCGATCAGGCGGAAAATCAGCTCGCCCTCGCGCCCGGCATCGCATGCGTTGATCAGGGTGGTGACGTCTTTACGCTTGATCAGCTTGTTCAGTACTTTCAGGCGCGCCTCGGTCTTGGCGATCGGGTTGAGCGCGAAGTACGGCGGGATCATCGGCAGGTGCGCGAAGCTCCATTTGCCGCGTTTGACGTCGTGCTCTTCCGGCACGGCGATTTCCAGCAGGTGGCCGACGGCGGAGGAAAGCACGTACTCGTCGGATTCAAAGTACTCATCGTGCTTGGTAAAGCCGCCAAGCGTCTTCGCGATGTCGTTCGCGACAGAAGGCTTCTCGGCGATGATGAGGGTTTTTGTCATATTTCGTATCTCGTTTTTAACACTTGGGGGTGGGTATGGCCTGCGCATCATACATGGATCGCGCCGCAGTCTGCACTTTTGCGCCGCCGATGGCAAGCCCGACGTGTCACAGTCTTGTCAAAGCGCAAATGATAAGCGGGTTGTCGGCGGGACCGCAAGCAAACTGCGCAGCGCATCGGCGGCAGCGTATCGGGATGTGTTGCTATCTGGAACGGATAACGGCCGACCCGCGCGCGGCGGCGCCGTTTTTCGCCGTTATTGCCGATATTCGCCGTCCTTGCCGTACTTATTAGTGCAGCAGGCGTGGAGCCTGGTCTTCGTCCGAGCCGAACAGGTCGTCGAACATCAACGCGTCCGGTTCCTTGCCCTGGCTCCAGAGCAACATCAGCACGATGACCTTCAGCTTGCCCAGCGTGACCGGTGCCTCTTCCAGCGCCAGAGCCCGCTCGACAACGATTTCACGTTGAAGCGGCGATAACACCTTGGCCGATTCCAGGAACTGGATGAAGCCGATCGCGGCGGTGCCGAGGACGTCCTGCTCCTCTTCAACGTAGAAGCGGGTGCCGGTCGAGGCGGCCGTCAGCGAATGTTCGACGCCGGCCATGGCGGTCAGGTCGTTGAGCCACACCAGCGCCTCGGAAATCTCGACATCGTCAAAACCGACGGCCGACAGCTTCTTGGCCAACGCGGCCGGTTCAGGGCAGGCATCGGGACGGTAATACGTCTCGTAGAGATAAACTAGTATGTCGAACATGGCTCTACTCTATCAGTTAAAACAGATTGGATACAAGTACCGCACAGCTTGCCTATTCTTCCATCAGGCCGGGGGCGGGCATTCGCGTCACCCCTGGTCTCCCTCGCCACGTAACCGTTGAAACATTCCTCCCGGCAAACGCTCGACCAGACCGGCCAATTCCAGCGCCAGCAACTGGCTTTGCAGCTCGGCGGCGGACTGGCCCAGCCTGAGCGCCAGCGCATCGGCGCGCGCCGGATGGTCGCCGATCGCCAGCAATACCCGGTCGACGAAACTGTCGTCGGCCGCCGCCCGGGCGCCGGCCATGCCATCGGTCGCCATGCGCATATCCTCCAGCACGTCGGCGGCGGTCTCGACCAGCTTGGCGCCCTCGCGGATCAAGCGGTGGCAGCCCTTGGCCAAGGTCGCATGCACCGAACCGGGCATCGCGTACACGTCGCGCCCCTGCGACGCCGCCAGCCGCGCCGTGATCAGCGAACCCGACTTGGCGGCCGCCTCCACCACCAGCACCCCGCGCGCCAGCCCGCTGATGACGCGGTTGCGGCGCGGAAAATTGTCGCGCAATGGCGGCGTACCGAGCGCGTATTCGCTGACGATACACCCCTCTTCGGCAATCTGTCGCGCGAGTTTGCCGTTGGCGGCGGGATAGATGCGGTCGGCGCCGGTGCCGATCACGGCCACGGTGGCGCCGGCGCCGCGCAGCCCGCCCGTGTGGGCGGCCGTGTCGATGCCCAGCGCCAAGCCGGAAACGATGGTCAGGCCGGCCTCGGACAAGGCCTGCGCCATGCGTTCGGCGTTGAGCACCCCTTGCGCGCTGGCGTTGCGCGAGCCGACCACCGCCACCGATTTTCGCCTCAACAACTCGGCGCGGCCTTTGACGTACAACATCAACGGCGCGGCCGGGATCTGGCGCAGGTCGTCCGGATAATCGGGATGGTCCAACGTCAGCAACAGGTTGCCGGGCTGCGCGCGCCAGGCCAGCACCGCGTCGACCCGGGCCGGCAAGGTGGCCGCCGGCGGCAGCAGCAAGGCGTCGGCCTGGTGCGCTTTGACCACCTTGAGCAACTGTTCGCGGCTGGCGCCGAACACCGCCTCGGGCGAGCCGAGCTTGTCGAGCAGCCGGTGCGCGCTCAGCAAGCCGACGCCGTCGGTCTGCTCCAGGCGCAGCCAGGCGGCCAGCGCGGACGCCGTCGGAGGGGTGGGGGTTTCCGTGGCTTGCACGGCGCGGCTTACTCCGGCGACTTGGCGACGTCGCCCACTGCCACCGGGGCCGTCACCTGCATGATCAAGCCATAGGAAATATGCTTGAACACGCGGAAGATAAACAGGCTGCCGACTTGCTCGTCGGGCAACCTGACCTGCTGCTCGCGCATCCCCAGCCAGCCTTTTGGCGCGGTGGAATCGCTCACAGTTCTTCCGGCATGGTACAGCTGTAGCACGGCGCCGACATCGAGTCCGTCAAGCTTTCCGCGATTAACACTGACAACCTGGTTCTGGCCGGCGTGCGTGACGCCGCCGTAGACCGCCACCACGCGCGCGTCCAC
>DASVTJ010000217.1:0-4364 GCA_036387635.1 Duganella sp. | reverse complement strand
CAGGCTGGCCAGATGTTCGATGCCGATATCCTCGGTCAGGTGCGCTTGCAGGTATTCGATGCAGCTTTTAAAGACGTGGAACGGCGCGATGGCTTCCTGCGAGCGCTGGGCGTCGCGGCTGAAACCTTCGACGCCGACGATCTCGCCATGGCGGTCGCGCACCGGCGCCTTGGTGGTGAACAGCCAGGTCAAGGTGCCGTTATTTCCATCGATGACTTCGAGCTTGTTCTTGACGGCGCTGCCGCTTTCCATCACCTGGACATCGTCGGCGCGGATGCGGTCGGCGATATCGCGACGGAAAAAGTCGTGGTCGGATTTACCGATGATGTCCTTGACGCTGGAGAGCGCATGCTGCTCTTGCAGCAGCCGATTGCCCCAGACGAACTGGCCGGCGCGGTTCTTGGCGAAATAATAGGTATCCTGCAAGTCGTCGAACAGCACGCTTGGCGTCGAGATGCCGTGGCGGTAAAAGAAATCGGCGCAATCGGACTGGGGCGCGGCGGAAGCGGCGTCCTTACCGCTACGGAAATTTTGTTCATTTTCCGTTGCGGTATCGGCGCTGGCCACCACCATGCCCATCCTGATCATCCTCGTGCTCATCGCTGCCTGCCAGTCGCTAGTCTGGCGAGAATGGTAGCATCGACAACATACAGTAAGTAGTAAAAAATCGGAAAAATTTATAACGAAATCGGCAAGTCAAAAGCCGTCCAGGCACGATTCATCGGCGGTTGCGGAGCAATCGTCCGCTGGCTTGAATGAAACAATGGGTATTTTACTAAAGCAAAAAAGCACCATCTCAACGACTTCGTGCACGGCCAAGCCGACGACGAAGCCTGCGGAGAGTTGGTCGCGGCCAAGCTGATCGGCCGCTGGGACAGCGGCGCGCCGTTGCCGCGGCGGCGAATACCTGTTCATGCCGTCTCTCGGCGCGCGGCGCTGGATAGCCGACGCGGCCTGGCGCTGAACCAGACCGCGACGCTAGCTGATGACTACGGGGAATTACCGGTCAAGCAGATAGAAATGCAGAACCGTGGTTTGCGTGTAGTCGCGGCCCGGTTCCACGCGGGTGGTCGGGAAGGTCGGCTGATTCGGGCTATCCGGATAGCCCTGCGCTTCGAAACTGATCGACTGGTACTTGGTCAGCTTTTGACCGCCCTTGCCGGTGATCTCGCCTTTGAGGAAATTGCCGGTGTAGACCTGCATGCCCGCCTCGGTGGTATCGATCTTCAAGCCGCGCCCGGAATTGCGGTCCTCAAGCTTGACGGCCGGCTTCGGCGCGACCGTTTTACCGCCGCGCAGAATGTAGTTGTGGTCGATGCCGCCGTTGGCCAGCGCCAGCTGCGGATGCTGGCCGCGTGCGCGTTCGGTCACGTTGGCGGCGGTGCGGAAGTCGAACGGCGTGCCGGCCACCGGCAGCGGTTTGCCGGTCGGGATCAAAGTGTCGTTGACCGGCAGGATCGCGTCCGATTCGATGGTCAAATCGGCGTCGGTGGCCAGGCGCGTGGCCGGGATGCCCGACAAATTGAGCATGCTGTGCCACGTCAGGTTGACGACGGTCGGCTTGTCGGTTTTGGCGCCGTAACGGATCGTCAGGTCGTTCTTGTTATTCAGTTCGTACGTCACGTCGGCAACAACGGTGCCCGGGAAGCCTTGGTCGCCGTCGGGCGAGGTCAGCGTGAACGTCACCGATGCCTTGTCGGCAGTTTGCTCGACATTCTTGACCACCCAGTTGCGCTTGTCCCAGCCGACCGTGCCGCCGTGCAGCGTGTTGGGCGCCTCGTTGACCGCTAATGTGACCTGCTTGCCGTCCATCATGAAACGGCCGTTGGCGATGCGGTTGGCGTAGCGGCCGACCGTCACGTTGGTGAAGCCTGGCGTCTTTTCGTAGCCGGCCAAGGTATCGTAGCCGACCGCCAGATCGGCGGCCTTGCCCTGTTTGTCGGGAAATTGCAGGCTCTGGACCGTGGCGCCGTAGGAGATCAGCGTCGCCGACAGGCCGCCGGCGTTTTTAAGCGTGATGGCCTCGACCTTGGCGCCGTTGGACAAGGTGCCGAACGGCGTGCGCGACAGCGATACGCCGGCGGGCGCGGCGGCGTCGCGGGTTGGCAGCTGGCTGCAGGCGCTAAGGCCGACCAGGGTGCTGAGCAGGATAGTGGTGGCAGGTCGAATGGAAATAGTCATGTATAGGTATCGTGTCCGTTAAAAAAAGTGGGCCGCCGGCAAATGCCGGCGGAGTCTATGATAATTGCTTATCTTAATTTTTTATCTTAATTGTTTATCATAATTGTTGAGCGCGCAATTCGGCGTCCGCTAGGCGCACTCAGCGCGCCAAACTCGAAATTTCCGCGTCGGTCAACGCCGAACCGTAGATGCGCAGATCGTCCATCGACCCTTTGTAGGGCGCATCCCACCAGTTGACCCCCAGCGCGAACACGCCGGTGGCGGTCGTGAACACGTTCGGGAAATTGACGCTGTCGAACCGCTTGGCGCCGTTGACGTACACGCTGACGACACCGTTCTTGACGGTGAAGGCCACGTGCGACCACTGCCCCGCCGGGATGTTCATGCCCAGTCCGGCGTCGTACCATACCGTTCCGGACCACAGCATGGTCGAGCCGCCAACGCCATCGTGCCCCTTCGGCAGCAAGCTGATCCAAGAATCGCCGTTGCGTGCGCCAAAGAACGTGGTGGAGAACGCCGTCAGTTGCGCCGGTTTGAGCCACATGGCCACCGTGTAAGTCGGGCTCGAGATCAGCCCGTTGGGCAGGCGCACGCCGGTCGCGCCGTTGAAGACGGCCGCGCCGCCTTTCATGCCCGGCTCGTAACCGAGGCTACCGCCGGCAACGTCGATCTTTGCGCCCACCACGGCCCCGGCGCCGAACGCCCCGGTGGCGTCGCCCAGATTGCCGTCGAACGCATAGTGGGCAAGCATGCCGCCCAGCTTACGGACGTTGACCACGAAGGTCTTGACGGTCTTGGCCTGCCCCTTGGTGATGGTGGCCGTCAGCGTGACGGCCACGTCGCTGGCCGGGCTGTTGACTTGTCCGGTGTTGCTCAGCACACGCGGATTCGACGACGTCCACGTGATGACCGCGTCGCGCGCGCCGCTGGTCGGCAAGGTCATATCGCCGGTGACGGCGCTGGTGTTGCCCAGAGTGAGCTCGTCAGCAATGGACGACACCACCCGCATGTCGGTGCGCGGCGCCAGGCGGCTGCCCATGATCGAGACGCCATCGCGCGACGTCGCGGAGAACGTCATCACGTTGCTTTGCGACGTTTCATCCCACTGGATCAGAAACACGCCTTTGAACGTCGGTGAACCGGCCAGAGTGATCTCGGCCTGGTTGCCGCCCACCAGCGCCCAGGTACCGGACGCCGCACCGCTGATCGTCCCGTTCGCATTGAGCGTGATGACCCTCGATTTTTTGATGGTGGCCGAAATATCCTTGGCGTGGTTGACGAACATATAGTCGCCCAGCACGAAGCCGCGCGGCAGCGTGGCCAGGGTTTCATTGGTGTTGCGGTACGGCGCCACCACCGGCCAGCCGTCGGCGTTCATGAACATCTGGTGCACGCGGATCTCATGCTGTTCCCCGCGCTCCGGGAAACGGGTATGGAAAATCAGGAAGTGCTTGCCGGTGGCCGCGTCGTAATAGGCAGAGTTGTGCCCTGCGGAGACGTACCCGGTGCCGATGCCGGTGCCGAGTTCGCCAAGCTTGCGCTCGAACAGGAAGTTGCCCATGATTTTCACGCCATACGGCGCGATCGACGCGTCGTCGAACAGCGGTTTGGCGGGATCGGCCTTGACGTTCGCCATGTTCACGCCCTGGGCGTCGACGTACGGGCCGTCCGGGGACGTGGCGCGCGCCACGCGCATGTTGTAGCCGCCGGTCGCGTCCAGCCCACCGAACGACGTGAACAGGTAATAGTACTGCGTGACAGGGCTGTACATGACGTAGGCGCCCTCGATGCGGGCATGGTTGCCGCCCATCAGACGCTTGCCGTAGCCCTGCCCCGGCAGCGGCATCCCGGTGACCGGGTTCATCTGCATGATGAAAATGCCGCCGGAATAGGAACCGTAGGTCATCCACAGCCGGCCGCCGTTATCGAAGAACACATTCGGATCGACGGTGTTCGGATGCCTGAGGGCATCGTAGACGGTGCCGTCATAGCTGGCCTGGCCCCACATGCCGGACTTCAGGATCAGGCCCTTGTTGACATAGGGGCCTTCGATCTTGTCGGCGACCGCGATGCCGAGCGCCGAGCGCGGCGAATCGCCTTTGCAGGCGTTGTAATACATGTAGAACTTGCCGTCGGCAAGGCGGATCACGTCCGGCGCCCACAGCGTGTTCGTTTGCGCCCAG
>DASVTJ010000216.1:0-4153 GCA_036387635.1 Duganella sp. | reverse complement strand
GTGAGCGGATCCGCGACGCCGGCCTCGATGTGGTCATGCACGCGTCGACCGCCAACGGCCCTGGCAGTTTCAAGAACCAGATGAAGAAGGCCGATGGCAGCGGCGCCTCGTTCGCCGTCATCATCGGCGAAGACGAAGTGGCCAACCACACGGCCACCGTCAAGGCGATGCGCGCGCAGGAGGGGGACATGCAGCAATCGACGGTGCCGTTCGACGACGCCGTCGACTTCCTGGTCGACCAGATCACCGGCAGCGGCGATCACCAGCACCACGTGCACGACGAGCATTGCAACCACTGAGTTTAATCACTGAGTTGCCATCACCAAGCCCTAACGACGCATCCGTTATTCAACGTTTTTCAACCAACTTTTAGCAGACGAACTGACATGGCATACGATCTCGAAGAACAAGAACAAATCGCTACTCTTAAAGCCTGGTGGGACAAGTACGGCAACCTGACCACGTGGCTGCTGATCGCCTGCCTGGGCGCCTATTCCGCCTGGGCCGGCTGGAACTACTACCAGCGCACCCAGTCGACGCAAGCCTCGGCGCTGTACGAGGAACTGCAAGCGGCCGCGCAAGCGAAGGACAACGCCAAGGTGCTGCGCGCCGCCGGCGACATGCAGACCAAATTCGCCAGCACCACCTACGCGCCGATGGCCGCGCTGGTGGCCGCCAAGAGCAGCTTCGACGCCAACGACGTCAAGTCGGCCAAGGCCCAGCTGCAATGGGCGATCGAGCATGGCGCCGACGAGTTCAAGGCGCTGGCCAAGATCCGCCTGGCCGGTATCCTGCTGGATGAAAAAGCCTACGATGAAGCGCTGAAGGCATTGTCTGGCGAAGTGCCGGAGCAGTTCAAAGGCGCCGTCGCCGACCGCAAGGGCGACATCCTGGCCGCGCAAAACAAGCTGGCCGAAGCCCGCACCGCCTACCAGGCGGCGCTCAGCGCCACCGACAAGAAGAACCCCGGCCGCCAGCTGATTGAGCTGAAGCTGGAAGCCATCGGCGGCGCCGTGCCGGCCGAAGCGGGCAAAGACGCCAAAAGCCCAGCCTAAGTGACGGCGCCACGGCGCCAAGTTAGCTCCACCAGATCAAGGTTAAAAAATGCGTATTACCGAAAAAGTTATTGCTGCAAGCGTGTTCGCGATGTTGGCCGGTTGTTCCTTGTTTGGCTCGAAAGACACCAAGAACCAGCCGGCGCCGCTGGTGGAAATGAAGGGCGGCATGGTCCCTAAAACCGTCTGGAAGTACTCGATGGGCAAGGCCGGCACCGCCGTCTTCACGCCGGCGCTGTCGGGCGAGAACCTGTACGTGGCCGACGGCGACGGCGCGCTGGCGCGCCTGAACGCGGCCACCGGCAAGGAAGCATGGCGCATCAAGACCGGCGTCGATCTGACGGCCGGCGTGGGCAGCGACGGCGAAACCATCGTCGTCGGCGGCAAAAAGGGCGTGGTCCTGGCCTTCGACGCCAACGGCAAGCAACTGTGGAAGGCGCAGGCCTCGAGCGAAGTGCTGTCGTCGCCGGTCGTCGGCGGCGGCGTCGTGGTGGTGCGCAGCGTCGACAACCTGATCACCGCGTACGAGGCCAAGACCGGCGTCAAACGCTGGAGCGTGGCGCGCACCACGCCGGCCCTGACCCTGCGCAACGCGCCGGGCATGGTGATCAACGGTCCGAATGTCTACGTCGCCCAGCCGGGCGGCAAGCTGCTGGTGCTGGCGCTGGCCGGCGGTTTGCAGCGCTATGAACTGATCGTCGGCGAGCCGCGCGGCGCCACCGAACTCGAACGCGTGACCGACATCGCCGGCGCGCCGGTGATCTTCGAAAACGACGTCTGCGCCGTCTCGTACCAGGGCCGCGTGGCCTGCTTCGACGCCACCAACGGCGCGCCGCACTGGAGCAAGCCGACATCGTCCGACGTCGGCGTGGCCGTGGACCAGCGTTTTGTGTTCGTCTCCGACGACAAAGGTGAAGTTGCAGCCTATAGCCGCGAAAGCGGCAGCAACGCCTGGAAGAACGATAAGATGTCGTATCGCCGCCTGTCGACACCCGTGTCGTTCGGCCGCGCCGTGGCAGTCGGCGACTACCAGGGTTACGTTCACTTCCTGTCGCGGGAAGATGGTTCGTACATAGGTCGTGCCGCGACCGACGGAAGCCCGATCCAATCGGACCCCGTCATCGCCGGCGCGAATTTGATTTTTCAAACCCAATCAGGGACAGTGACCGCTCTCGCGGTCGAGTAATACAATGAAGCCGGTAATCGCACTAGTGGGTCGACCCAATGTAGGGAAATCGACCTTGTTTAATCGTCTGACCCGCTCGCGCGATGCGCTGGTGGCGGACTTGCCTGGGTTGACGCGAGATCGTCACTATGGCGAGGGCCGTGTCGGCGAACGTCCCTTCCTCGTCATCGACACGGGCGGCTTCGAGCCGGTCGCCAAGGAAGGCATCATGCATCAGATGGCCAAGCAGACCAAGCAGGCCGTGGCCGAAGCCGACCTCGTCGTCTTCCTGGTCGACGGCCGCCAGGGCCTGACGCCGCATGACAAAACCATCACCGACTTCCTGCGTAAAAGCGGCCGTCCGGTCATGCTGGTCGTGAACAAGTCCGAGGGCATGCGCTACACCGCCGTTGTCGCCGAGTTCTACGAACTGGGACTGGGCGAGCCGTACTCGATCTCGTCGGCGCACGGCGACGGCGTTGCCGACCTGGTGGAGGAGGCGCTCGACCTGGCCTTCGCCCAGCGTCCCGACGATCCCGAGGAACTGGGCCGGGTCGACCACGGCGTCAAGATCGCGCTGGTCGGCCGCCCGAACGTCGGCAAATCGACCTTGATCAACACCTTGCTCGGCGAAGAGCGCGTCATCGCTTTCGACATGCCAGGCACCACGCGCGACTCGATCGAGATTCCGTTCGAGCGCGAAGGCAAGCAGTACACCTTGATCGACACGGCCGGTATCCGCCGCCGCGGCAAGGTGTTCGAGGCGATCGAAAAATTCTCGGTCGTCAAAACGCTGCAGTCGATCTCCGAGGCCAACGTGGTCGTGCTGCTGCTCGACGCGCAGCAGGACATCTCCGAGCAGGATGCCCACATCGCCGGCTTCGTGCTGGAGACGGGCCGCGCGCTGGTGGTGGCCGTCAACAAGTGGGACGGCCTGCGCACCGACGAGCGTGACGAGATCAAGATCGACATCGACCGCAAGCTCGATTTCCTGTCGTTCGCCAAGACGCACTTCATCTCGGCGCTCAAGGCGCAGGGCATCGGTCCTTTGATGAAATCGGTGGACTCGGCCTACGCCGCCGCCACCGCCAATTTGTCGACGCCGAAGCTGACCCGCGCCCTGATCGAGGCGGTGGAAAAGCAGGAGCCGCGCCGCAAGGGGTCGATCCGTCCGAAGCTGCGCTACGCGCACCAGGGCGGCATGAACCCGCCGGTCATTGTTATCCACGGCAACGCCCTGGACGCCGTCGGCGATCCGTACAAGCGCTACCTGGAAAAGCATTTCCGCGACACGTTCCAGCTGGTGGGTACGCCGCTGCGCATCGAGCTGCGCACCGGTAAAAATCCTTTCGCCAAGACGTCGGGGAAATAAGAAAAAAATAAGGGAAAATTCGTCCTTTTTGTACAGGACGTCCCTGCAAAAATTGTCAAAACAGGTTACAGTGGCTTAGAAGCACCATTCCCGGCGTGGCGAGCGGTGTTTCAGCGAAATCATTTGACTTTCGCTGGGCCACGTACTTGAATTTAAGCGTTTCGCCTCCAATTCCAACACAACAACATAAAATGGAGCTGTTATGAGCAACAAAGGGCAACTGTTACAAGACCCATTCCTCAATGCCTTGCGCAAAGAGCATGTTCCTGTCTCGATCTATCTGGTCAACGGCATCAAGCTGCAGGGCCATATTGAATCGTTCGATCAGTACGTCGTACTGCTGCGCAACACCGTAACCCAGATGGTCTACAAACACGCCATCTCCACGGTAGTGCCGGCCCGCGCCGTCAATCTCAACATTGAATCCGAAGCGGAATAAGCGCTTGCATCTCGGCTTCCTCTCAACTTGCCTGACCGTCTTATGCGCGCAGCTCTAGTCGGTATCGATTTCGGTCAGGGCGACTTCGCCGCCAGCGTCGAGGAACTGCAACTGCTGGCTCG
>DASVTJ010000215.1:0-12243 GCA_036387635.1 Duganella sp. | reverse complement strand
GTAGCTGGCGATCAGGCCCAGGATCGCCACGGCGATGGTGGCGCCGGCTTCGAACATGATGCCGTTGGGCCGCTGCACGATCAGCACCGCGCCCAGGATCTCGCCGAGCAAAATGCCGACGAAGGTGCCCATCTCGGTCACACCGTTGCCGCCGACCAGTTCCTCCGGCTTGAGCTGCTGCGGCAGGTACGCGTACTTGACGGGGCCGAACAAGGTGGAATGGATGCCCATGCCAACGACGCCGGCGATCAGCAGCCACAAACTATGCGTCACCCAGCCCAGGCCCGCGACGCACATGATGGCCAGCTCGAACCATTTTACGAAGCGGGTCAGCCCGGCCTTTTCGAACTTGTCGGCCATCTGCCCGGCGGTGGCGGAAAACACCACGTACGGCAGGATGAACAGGCCGGGAATCAGGTTGGTGACCAGCGACGGCGACAACGTCGTCCAGCTCATGGCGTCGAAGGTGAGGATGACCACCAGCGCGGTCTTGAACAAATTATCGTTGAACGCGCCGAGGAACTGGGTCCAGAAAAACGGCGCGAAGCGGCGTTGCGTCAACAGGGAAAACTGATTGGGCTGGCTCATATCGTGCTAATCCGTGCTGTGTGGTAATTCCGGAAGATTGACCGGATTATAACCGCATGCCGGGCGGCGCCGACATGCTTCTATGCAAGTTATTCATGAGCGAGATCAACCAGTGAGATCAACCACTAGGATCGGCCAGTGAGATCGACCCGCGCGCTCAAACCGCCGGCAGCGCCCAGACACTGTGCGGATCGCCATGGCGGCCCCTTTCGAGCACCGCCCGCGCCATCTTCCAGAACAAGGCGCCGGCCAGCAGCGCCACGATGGCCACGCCCACGGCCACGGCGTCGCCGCGCATCAGCGCCAGCAGCGGACTGACGCCGGTGCCGATCCAGTGCGCCAGCGGGATCGCGGCGGTCAGCGCCGCGCACAGCGTCAACAGCTCGTGGGCGGCGCGCGCCGGCGGCCGCGCGAAGGCCCACGCCACCGCCAGCCAGAACACCGCGTAGTAGCCGCGCGACTCCCACAACGGCAGTTGCCCCGGCGCGGCCGGCGCCAGCTTGTTGATGACAAAGATGGCCGACACGCCAGCCACGCAACCAAGGCACACGCCCAGCGTGGCCTGCGCCATCAGCCGTCCGCTGCGCGGCTGCGTCACGCTCAGGCGCTTGCGGCGCGCCTCGATCCAGATCAGGTTACCGCTGTAGAACAGAAAGGCGCCGGCCAGGCCGAGGATGAAGTACATCCACTGCACCGCCGCGTGGCCGAAGTTACCGAAGTGGAGCGCCTGCAAACTGCGGAAGAAGCGCGTGCCGGGGCTGTAATTTTGCGGCGTCACCACGCGCAGCACTTGGCCGCTGCTGGCGTTGAGCACCACCACCGCGTTGCCGGACACCGTATCGCGACGCGCGTTGCCGAACACCTGCACCTGGGCGTTGGCGTCGCCGGCGTCGCGATAGAACAGGCGGTTGATCGCCATCTCCGGCGCCGCTTGCTGGGCGGCGGCCATCACCCGCGCCACCGGCAACAGCGGCGCGGCCACGCCGGCGGCCTTGGACGGCGCGGCGGCGTTGATATCGGCGCCCACCAGGTTGAGCAGCTTGCCGTCGAAGACCAGGTACTGGAATGGCGCCAGCAGGACCAGTCCGAGCGCGAGGATCGCGCTGCTCCACGCGTACATGATGTGGAACGGCAGCGACAAGATGCCGATGGCGTTGTGCGCGTCCTGCCACATGCGCTTGAGGTTCTTGCCGATCCGGAGCGCGAACAAATCCTTGAAAAAGGTCGGCGCGTAGACGATCACGCCGGTGACCAGCGCCAGCCCATACAGCACGCACACCGCGCCCAGCGTGTACAGCCCCCAGCTGGTCGGCAGCCCGGCGGTGTAATGCAGCCTGTAGATGAAGTCCAGCAGGTGCGAGCTGTCCTCGAATTCTTCCAGCTTGCCGGCGGCGTCGAACCGGAATTGACGCTCGCCGGCGCTGAGCACCAGTTGCGGCTCGTGGTCCGACGGCAGGCTGACGGAGAACGCCTTGGCGGCATCGGGATGCGCGGCCAGCACCGCGTCGACCAGCGCCTGCGGTGGCTGTTTCTGGCGGGCCGCCAACGGCGCGGCTTGCGACATCGGCGTTTGCCACGCATGCAGCTCCGCATGGAACATCGTGACGGCGCCGGCGTAAAAAGCGATGAACAGGCAGAAGCCGGCCACCAGCCCCACCCACGTGTGGACCGAAATAAAAGTGCGCAAGGTGGACGACTTCATTGCGCCACGCCGATCAAGCCGGTGGCCTTGAGCCAGTGCAGCGCCGCGTAACCGAGCAAGGTGGCGCCGCCCATCCACAGCCAGGCGCGCGCGCCGGTTTGGAACAAGAAGGCGATGCTCATCGCACCGATCCAGGCCGGGAAGAAGATCAGCAGCCATGGCAGCGTGGTGCGCGCCTGGTCGTGGCTAAGCAGTGCGCACAGGCCGACCACGATCACCGCCAGCGGCAATCCGAGAAAAGCGGCGGCCGTCGATTTACCCCACACGGCGCGCTCCCGCTTCCGCCGGCTTGGCCGGCACGCCTGGCTTGCGCCGATGCAGCCAGGCGTCCGCGTACGGCAGCACCACCAGCATCGTCATGAACCCGGACAGCGCGATGCACACACCGCACCAAACGCCATAATCCTGCACCGCCGCCGCGACGGCGCCGGCGGCCAGCGGCACCGACAGCCAGCGCAGGAAATACTGGCGCGCCAGCGCGGCCGGCCACAAGTTCTGGTGTGGCGAGGCCAGATATAAACACAGCGCGGCCAGCGCCGCCACGACGATGCTGATCCAGTTCATCGCTTTCCTTTATTTGGGGTGGGGCCGTCGCCACAGTCGTGTCTCACGAGCCGAATATATTAAATGAGAATCGTTTACATTCAAAGTTAATTTTGTTTATTTGGCATCGAATGGAGCGGCGTCGCTCGGGCGGCCATCTTCGGCGCGATGCGGAATGCACGGCGGCGCGGCCGATTCACGTACAATGACCGTCCCTTGTTGTACGCCTGGTTCAATGATGCGCGTCCGTTCCCGTCTGCTGTTTTCCGCCTTCTCCTTGCTGGTACTGAGCGCCTGCGCCACACGCCGGGAGGCGCCCGAAACGCCATCGCCAGCGGCGCCCCGCATCGCCTCAGCACCCACTCCGGCCCCGGTGCGCTTCGTGCTCACGTTCGACGACGGCCCCTCCGCCGCCGACAGCGACAACCCCACCGCCCATATCCTCGAGACGCTGGCCAGCAATCCGGTGCAGAACAATATCAAGGCCGTGTTCTTCACGCAGACGCGGGCCTGGAATGGCGGCGGCACCGACATCGGCCGCGCCCTGATCAAGCGGGAACACGATGAAGGCCACGTCGTCGCGCTGCACACCGCCACCAGGCGCCACGCGAACCACCGCTTCATGGACCGGGCCACGCTGGACGCGTCGATGCGGCTGGGCGTCGACGACCTGACCGGCGTGACCGGCGTGGCGCCCAAGCTGGTGCGCCCGCCTTTCTGGGCCTATGACGCCGTCACGCTGGCGTCGTACCAGCAGCACGGCTTACGCATGCTGCTCACCGACCTCAGTGCCAACGACGGCAAGATCTATGGCGTCAACTTCAGCTGGCACAAACGCTCCAATATGCTGAAGCACCTGGTCGAAACGCGCAAACGCTGGGCCGATGGCGCCATGCCGGCGGTCGACGGCAGCACCCCGGTGGTCGTCACTTTCCACGACATCAATACCTACACGTCGCGCCACATTCAAGAGTATCTGGAGATCTTGGTCGACGTCGCGAAGGAGCTGGACGTGCCGCTTGCGGCCAAGCCGTTCTATGACGACCGCGATGAACTGGAACGCGCCGCGTCGGCCCGCACCGTCGGCAGCGGCGACGCCAAACCGCCACTGCCCGGCTTCTGGGACTGGCTGTGGCGGTGATCAGGTCAGGCTGACCACTTCGATTTCCGGGGCGCCGTCGAGCGGCAGCGCGCTGCATACCACAACAGACAATTCGGTGTGCGGCACCACCACGCAATGTCCACCGGTAGCCGTGCCCAATTTGAAGCGCGCCTCCTTCTCGCTCCACATCCGATAGAAACCTTCGACGCGCTGCGGCTCGGACAAATACTGCGTGCGCTCCCAGGCCGCCATCTCGCGCGCGTCGAACGCCTGCGCGGCCAGCGCCGTCAGATCGCGCCCGGCGTCGCGCATCTCGATATCGAGTCCCAGCGCGGTCTGCGCGCTCACCACGCAAGCGACCCAGCGGCCGCTGTGCGCGATGCTGAAACCGGGTACGCCTCCCTTGGCGACGGGCGACACCAGCAGCGGCGCCCGGGCGACCTGCTCCTCGAGCTGGACGTCCTGCGGCGCGACTTTCAGCAGGCGGCCCAGCGCCATCCGCAGCAGGACGCGGCCGGCCACGAACTGGCGCAGCCGCTGCGCGCGCGCGAAGCGCTGGTAGCGCGCCACCTCGCTGGCGGAGAGCCAGTCGCGAAAGCGCAGCAGGTCGGCTTCCGTCACGGCGTCCGCGTCCGCCATCCACAACCACGCCTTGGTCATGACGCCCGCCTAGCCGACATGACGCTTGAAGATCAGCGAGGTGTTGATGCCGCCGAAAGCGAAGTTATTCGACATCACGTAATCGCAGCGCAGCGCACGGCCGTCGCCGACGATGTAATCGAGCGGTGCGCACTGGCCGTCCACCTGTTCCAGGTTGATGGTCGGTGCGAACCAGCCTTCGCGCATCATCTCGATGCTGATCCACGCCTCCAGCGCGCCGCACGCGCCCAGGGTGTGGCCCATGTAGCTTTTCAGTGAGCTGATTGGCGTCTTGTCGCCGAACACCGCCAGCGTCGCCTGCGATTCGGCGATGTCGCCCTGCTGGGTGCCGGTGCCGTGGGCGTTGATGTAGCCGATGTCCGACGGCTGCAAGCCGGCATCCATCAGCGCCAGTTGCATCGCCTTTTGCATCGTCGCCGCATTCGGCTGCGTCACGTGGCAGCCGTCGCTATTGGTGCCGAAGCCCACTAGCTCCGCGTGGATGGCCGCGCCGCGCCCCCGCGCATGGTCCATGTCCTCGAGTATCAGGCAGCCGGCGCCCTCGCCGATCACCAGGCCATCGCGGCCGGCGTCGAACGGACGCGGTGTCGTGTGGCCGGCGTCGTTGCGGATGCTGGTGGCGAACAGCGTGTCGAACACCGCCGCCTCGGTCGCGCACAGTTCCTCGGCGCCGCCGGCCACCATTGCCAGCTGCTTGCCGCCGCGGATCGCCTCGTAGGCGTAGCCGATGCCCTGGCTGCCCGAGGTGCAGGCGCTCGACGTGGTGATCACGCGCCCGGTGATGCCGAAAAAGACGCCGATGTTGACCGGCGCCGTATGCGCCATCATCTTGATGTAGGTGGTGGCGTTGATGCCCTTGGTGCTACGCTCCTCCATCATGCGGCCGAAGTCGCCGATGGCGCTCGGCGTGCCGGCCGAGGAGCCGAACGACACGCCCATGTCGCCGCCCTTGAGCAGAGGATGGTCGAGCAGGCCGGCGTCGGCCAGCGCCAGTTCGCTGGCGCGCGTCGCCATCAGCGCCACCCGGCCCATGCTGCGGGTCGACTTGCGGTTGTAGCGCTCCGTCAGTTCGAACGGCGCGGCCGGCGCGCCCAGTCGCGTGTTGAGGCCCTCGTAGTCGGACCAGTCGTTCATGTGGACGACGGCGTTGCGCAGCTCCCCGAGCCGCCGGCGGATCGCCGCCCAGTCGTTGCCGATCGGGCTGATGCCGGCCATGCCGGTGACCGCGACGCGGCGGCTCATGCCAGCCCGCCGTTGACGGAGATGACCTGGCGCGTGATGTAGCCGGCCTCCTCGCCGATCAGGAAGCTGACGGCGGCGGCCACCTCCTCCGGTTGGCCGACGCGGCGCGCCGGAATCATCTTGATCGCCTCCTCCATCGGCACGCCGCTGGTCATGTCGGTTTCGATGAGGCCCGGCGCCACGCAGTTGACGGTGATGGCGCGTTTGGCCAGCTCCAGCGCCAGCGCCTTGGTGGCGCCGATGATGCCGGCCTTGGCGGCGCTGTAGTTGACCTGCCCGCGATTGCCGATCAAGCCGGACACCGACGCCAGCGTGACGATGCGGCCGGGCTTGCGGCGCTGCACCAACGGCATCACCAGCGGATTGAGGACGTTGTAGAAGCCATCCAGGTTCGTTTGCAGCACGATGTCCCAATCCTCGCCGGACATCGCCGGGAAGGCGTTGTCGCGCGCCACCCCGGCGTTGCACACCACGCCGTAGTAGCAGCCGTGTTGCGCGATGTCCGCCTCCAGCGCGGCGGCGGTGGCGGCGCGGTCCCCGATGTCGAACTGCAGCACGCGCGCGGCGCGGCCCATCTGCTCGATCTCGCGCGCCACCGCATCGGCTTCGGCGCGCTGGCTGCGACAATGGAGCACGACGTCGTAACCGTCGCGCCCCAGGCGCAACGCGATCGCCTTGCCGATACCGCGCGACGATCCCGTCACCAGCACGCTCATGGACTTATTCTGATTCATGCTACGTTTCCATCTTCGAGAAATTGATTGACATTGTGGGGCTGGTAGACCGTTACCGTGGCCGTGGCCAGGCTGGGCGCGCCATCGGCGGCGTTGGCGTCGTCGATGCGGCAGTCGAAGGCGCCCAGGCCGTTTTCGGCTTGCAGCACCCGGCGCACATGCACCCGCAGCACGCTGCCGGGCACGAAATACGGCACGCTGGTGTCGTACTTGCGCGAGCCAAGCAGGAAGCCGACCTTGGCGCCGCCGCCGCGCCGATGCGACTGCCAGCCGGCATGCGCCGATATCGCCTGCGCCATGTATTCGATGCCGACCCACGAGCCCACGCCCTGCCCGCCCGCCAGCACGCTGTCAACGCGGATGCGCACTTCCGCGCACAGGTTGTCGGTGTCGGCGCTCAGCACGCGTTCGAGCAGCACCATCTGGCCCGAGTGCGGCACCAGTTCGCGCACATCGGGCATGACCATCGATGCGACTTCTTCGCCTGTCGTCACAGCGGCCTCCCGAGCAGCAGCACCGCGTTGGAGCCGCCAAAGGCGAAGGAGCTGCTCAACGCGTAACGCAGCGGGCGGCCCAGCGCAGCGCCAACCGGCACCAGATTGAGCGCCGGCAGCGCCGGATCGGCGGCGCCGTCCCACAGATGCGGCGGCAGCCGTCCCTGCGGATTATCGTCCTGCATCGCCAGCCAGCACAGTGCCGCCTCGATGGCCGCCGCCGCGCCCAGCGTATGGCCGGTGAACGGCTTGGTGGAACTGACCGGCGTTTCAAGTCCGAACATGGCTTCGATGACGCGCGACTCCATCGCATCGTTTTGCGGCGTGGCCGTGCCATGCAGGTTGATGTAATCGATGCAGGCGGCGTCCAACCCGGCGCGGTCCAGCGCCTGCGTGATCGCCAGGCGCGCGCCGCCGCCGGTCGGATCGGGTGCCGACATGTGATGGCCGTCGGACGACTCGCCCCAGCCGAGCAAGGCGATGGCGTCCGACTCCGAGGCTTCGGCGGTCATCAGGAACAGCGCCGCGCCTTCGCCGATGTTGATGCCATGGCGGTTGACGCTCATCGGATTGCACAAAGCGCCGCTGACCGATTCGAGCGACCCGAAGCCCGCCACCGTGAAGGTGCACAGCGAGTCGACGCCGCCGGTGACGACCGCGTCGCACAGACCCATTTTGATCAACCGCGCGGCGCTGGCCATCGACTTGGCGCTCGACGAGCAGGCGCTCGAATGCACATAGGCCGGCCCGGACACGCCCAGTTCATGCGCCAACATCACGGCCGGCGATCCCATCTCCTGCCGGTCGTAGACGAAGTCCGGCGGCAAAACCCCGTGGGCGCAGTAGTGGCGGATCGCGTGTTCGGTCTCGCCGATACCGGAGGTGCTGGTGCCGATCACCACGCCGACACGGTCGGCGCCATGGCGCGCGATCGCGGCGTCCACTTCCGGACGGATCTGGGCCAGCGCGGCCAGCGCCAGCGCGTTGTTGCGGCTGCGCTGCGGCGGCGGCACATGATCGAGCGGCGGCAGCGGCGACAGAACGCGGCCCAGCGGCAGCTCGCGGCCCGGCGACCATTCGCCGGTCATCCCGATACCGCTTTGCCCCGCGTACAGGCGCGCCTTGACCTGCTCATGGCCGTCGCCCAGCGCGCAGATAATCCCGCAAGCGTTCAGGTAGTAATTCAACATGCTTCCGTCTCGGTCAATCGTACTGGCTCATTGTGCTTCGGGCGCTGCTTGTATCGTCAGCTTATAGTGATAACGCAGATTTTCCAACACCACCGTGCCGCTCCAACGCGGCATGCCGCTGTAGGCTATCCTCATGATAGGTTCGTTGGCCAGGTACAAGGTGCGCGTGTTACCCTGGTCGGCCACGCGCCATCCGGCCGGCAGCGCGGCGGCGATCGCCCCGGCCGGCCACAGGGTCAGCTGCATGTCCTCCAGGATGTCGTCGGGCCGCACCTGCGCCGGCAGCATGAAGTGCCGCCATGACGTCAGCTCCTTGCCGTCGTAGCGCATCGTCAGCACGCGCTGGCCGAACGCTAGGCCGACCACGTCGATGGCGTCCGGCTCCACCTGCAACGCGACGTCCAGATCGTCGGTGCGGCCGGCCCGCTCCACTTTCAAATGCTGCTGCACGCTGATCGACTCGCCCAGCGCCGCCGGCGCCAGCTTCAGGCCGAGACGCGCCTGCGGCGGCGTGGTGGCGCAGCCGGACAGCATCACGGTAGTCGATAGCACGGCCGCCGACAGCGCCATGCACAGGCGGCGGCGAACAGGATCGCGCATCACACCGGAGTGCATAAAGCCTCCAGTGCGGCGAGCCTGCGCGGTGTCTCTTTGACGTACGGGTTGGTCAGATCCCAGGCATAACCAGCCAGGATCGCGGCGATCATGCGCTTGATGTCGGGCTGCTGGTTTTCGTGGAAGATGATCTTCTGGAAGCCGCCCGCGTACCAAGATTCGACAAAGGCGCGGAAGGTGTCGACGCCCTTGCGCAGCGGCGCGCCGTAATCGGCCTGCCAATCGACCATCTCGCCGGCGAACTGGCGTTGCAGCGCGGCGGCGGCCATGCTGGCCGACTTGAAGGCGATCGTCACACCGGACGAGAACACCGGATCGAGGAACTCGCCCGCATTGCCCAGCAACGCGTAGCCAGGCCCCCACAGCTTTTCGACGTTGGCGGAATAGCCGGTGATCTGGCGCGCCGGCGTGTCCCACGTGGCGTTGGCCAACAAGGCGCTCAGCGACGGATCTTCCGCCACGATCGCGCGCAGGCGTTCCGTCGGCGTGCCCTCGTAGCGGTCGAGGAAGCTGGTCTCCGCCACCACGCCCTGCGAGCAGCGGCCGCCGGCGAAGGGAATGGTCCAGAACCAGACATCGTCGTGCTTCGGATGCACCGTCACGCGGATCTTGTTGCGATCGAAGCCACCGCGAATGCCGTCTTCAATGTGCGTGAAAATCGCCCCCCGCACCGGGAAGTTCGATGGCGTCTCCAGCTTCAGAAGGCGCGGCAGGATGCGGCCAAAGCCGCTGGCGTCCAATATGAAGCCGGCGCGCACCTGGTACTGTTCGCCGTCCGGGTTCTTGATGGTGACCAGCGCGGGTGCGCCGTTCTCGCCGAGGGCGATATCGAGCACCTCGTGCCGATGGCGTACCTCGGCGCCGAAGCGCGCCGCCTCCTTGGCCAGGATATGGTCGAAGTGGGCACGGTGCACCTGGTAGGTGGTGCCCCAGCCTTCCGAATGCTTATCGCGGAAATCGAAATCGGTGTACCGGCCGTCGCGCATGAAGGCGGCGCCGTTCTTGAACTGAAAGCCCGCCTCCACCACCGCCTGCAGCATGCCGGCCTGTTCGAGGTAGGCCATACTTTGCGGCAGCAGGCTTTCGCCGATCGAGAAGCGCGGAAATTCCTCTCGCTCGATCACCAGCACCTGGCGACCCTGCTGGCGCAGCAGCGCGGCGGCGACGGAACCGGCCGGGCCGGCGCCGACGATCAGGATTTCAACGGCTTCGATTTTCAGTGCGTCAGTCATGTTTGCTTTCTTTGATGGTGCCAAAACACGGAACAATGAGCCAGGCCAGCGCGATCCCCAGCAGCATGGTCAGGCCGAACGCCTGCAGCGCCGGGGTTTTGCTCAAACCGAGCAAACCAAACGACAGGAACGTGCTCGATGCCGACATGCCGACCGCCAGCCACGCCGCGTCGCCGCGATTGTCGGGTCGTTCCTGCATGAAGATGCCGTAATCAACGCCGACGCCGAGCAGCAGCAACAGCGCCAGCACGTGGAACAGCTGGATGTTCTGCGAAGCGAAACCCAGAATCGCCAGCGTGGCGACGCTGGCCAGCGCGGTCGGCGCCAGCACGCGCCAGGTGCGGCCGCGATAGCGCGGGAACAGCATCGCGAACACCAGCGCATAGGCGCCCAGCACCACCCAACTCATATTTTCGCGATAGCGGCCCAGCACCGTCGATATCTCCGCCACCTTGTCCACCCACTGCACGCCCGGCATGCCATCGGCCGTGTGCATGACTTGCGACAGCCCTGTCCTGCCAAGGCCGCGCAGCGCGACGATGCTGGCGTGGACGCCGTCGACGTCGCCGAGCCACAAGTGGCGCGACGGCTCGCTGGCCGGCGACTTCAGAAAATCCTCCGGCGTCAGCGCGCCGCCGCCGGCCAGCAGCCCGGCGCGGGTGGCGGCGATCCACTGCGCGTCCTCGCCGGTCTGTTTGGCCAACCCTTGCAGCGGGCCGTCGTCGCCAAGCAGCTTCTGTTCGATCAGCGCGCGGCGCTCCGCCTGTTTGCGGGCCGACGGCACCCAGTTCGACACCGCCTGGTAACCGGAGATGGCACGCGTGGCGATCAACGGATCCAACCTGGCTTTCAATGCTTCCTCACGTTGCAGCACTTCTTCTGCCGAGGCGCCACGAACCAGGAAGTACTGCACCGGCGTCGGCGCGTCGGTCAGCTTGCTCAATTTAATCTGGTCGTCGATCAAGTGCTTGGGCGGATTTTGCAGCAGACGGATATCGTCGTTGGCGCCAAGGCGGCTGATGCCGAAACCCGCCGCCAGTGCGAACACCACCGCCGCCGCCAGCGTGGCGCGGTTCAGGCGCAGCAACGGCCAGCGCCGCAGCGCTTCGCCGTACACGCGTACCAGGCCGCCGGCCTTGAGCGAACGGCTGCCGATCAGCGCCGGAAACCAGAACACCACGGTCAGCCAGGCGAAGAACAGGCCAAGCGCGGAGAACACCGCCATCTGGCGCAGGCCCGGGAACGGCGTCAGCGCCAATCCCATGTAGCCGATCACCGCCGCCAGCAATGTCAGGCAGAGCCCCGGCAGCAGGCGTTTGAGCAGCGCCGGCGAATCGAGTTTTTCGTCGGCCGCCAGGCGGTTGCACAGGAAGTAGATGCCGTAATCCTGCGCCACGCCAATCAGGCTGGCGCCGAACACCAAGGTTAAAAGGTGGATCTGGCCGAACAGCAGCCAGCACACCGACAAGGCGCCGAGGAAGCCGATACCGATCGACAGCATGATCAGTGAAATCGGTTTGAACGAATGGAAGACGAACCACATCAACAGGATGATGCCGAGCATCGAGCCGATGCCGATGGTCGACACTTCGCCGCTGGCCTGGGCGCTGGCGTTGGCCGCGTGCAGGATCACGCCCGCTTCGACCAGCACCACGTTCGGCGCGGCCTTGCGGGCGCCGTCGCCGGCCTGCTTCAACAACGGCAGCACGGTTTCCTGCGCCGTCATCGACAACGCCGGCACCTTGAGCGTGAGCGCCAGCAGCACATATTGATGCGCGGCGTCGGCGACGAACAGATGGCCGTCGCGCGGCCGCACCGGCGTCTCCCCGGCCCGCTCCTGCACCCAGCCGGCGAGCAGGCCGAATGGGTCCTGCTGCCACGAGCCCAGTGTCGGCCCGCCGAACGGCGCGTACAAGGTGCCCAGCGCGGTGTCGAGCCAAAACTGCGATGGCTGCGCGCGCAACTGCGCCTCCTGCTGCGCGGTCAGCAAGGTCAGGCTATGGCGCTGGAACAGCGACAGCCAGTCGCCCTGGGTTTTTTCGTTGATCGGAATCGAGTCGAACAAATCCTTGCGCGGCGCCAGCACGGCGTTGTAGGCGTCGGCGGCGCGCCGGGCGTCCTGCCAGTCGGCCGCGCCCACC
>DASVTJ010000214.1:0-1517 GCA_036387635.1 Duganella sp. | reverse complement strand
CGGCGTCATGCTCAACGTCTCCGACGACCATCTCGGCATGGATGGCGTGGAGACGGTGGACGACCTGGCGCGCGTTAAATCGACGGTGATCGAGGTGTCGCAGACGGCCGTGCTCAACGCCGACGACCGTCATTGCGTGGCTGCCGCCAAGCGGCTGCGCTCGGACGCGCGGGCGATCTTCTTTTCGATGGACGCCGACAATCCGATCCTGCGCACGCACCTGGCGCGGGGCGGCTGCGGCGTATGGCTGGAGAACGAGGCCATCATGCTGTCCGACGGCACCGGCAACGACGCCGAACTCGTCATCGACGCCGCCGCGATTCCGGCCACGGTCGGTGGGCTGGCCCGCTATAACATCGCCAACAGTCTGGCCGCCACCGCCGCGCTCTACGGCGCCGGTTTTGGCACCAGCCACATCGGCAAGGCGCTGTCGAGCTTTGTGTCGGATGCCGCGACCAATCCGCTGCGCTCGAATATCTTCAAGGTGCGCGACTTCCATATCGTGCTCGATTACGCCCACAATCCGGCCGCGTACGCCGCGCTCGGCACGATGGCGCGCGGCATGGCGAACGGCGAAGCGGGCGCACCGGTTCACGGCCGCGTGTTTGGCGTGGTCACCTCGCCCGGCGATCGCCGCGACGCCGACCTGCGCCGCATCGGCGAAACTTGCGCCGTCGCGTTCGACATGCTGTTTGTCTACGAATCGGCCGCGCGCGGCCGTCCGGTCGGCGAGGCGGCTGCCATCATCGGCGAGGGCGTGCTCGCCGCCGGCGGACCGGCGCACATCGAAACCTTTAGCGGCCCGGCGCATGCGGTGCAACGCGCCTACCGCATGTGCGGGGCGGGGGATGTGCTGGTGTTCGCCTGTGGCACCGCCGTTTCGACCTTGGTCGGCGCGGTGCGCGCCATCGATCCGGACGGCGCCGCCGCCATCGAAACGCAATTGGGCGGCACGTCTTAGTCTTAGTCTTAGTCCTAGTCTTAGCCCCCGGCGCCGGCGGCCTTGCACACGGCCGCCGCGCCGGGATCGTCTACGCCGGTTACACCTTCGCCTCGACCCCCGGCGTCGCGTCGCGCACCAGGAAGCTGGTCGTGGTGGTTGGCAGGTGTTGCAGCAGCCAAGCGGCCATCGCATGTTCTTGCTTGATGATGGCCTCGCAAACGGCTTTGGTCTGGGTGTCGCCGACCACGCCGGCCGCCGCGATCAGCACCGTGTAGGTGGCGATCTCCAGGTTCTCGAACACGTAGCCGGCCATGCCGCCCTTGATCACCTCGTCGCTGGCCATCATGCCGCCGACGCCCTGGCCGAAGGCCATCAACTTGCCGCCCATGTCCTTGATCGTCGACGGGCTGCTGCCCAGCCGCGTCAGGCACGCTTCCAGCTCGGCGCGCTGCCATTGGGTTTCCTTGATGTGCTCGACGATGCGCTGGCGCAGGTCCGGGTAGTGTTCCAGCCGCGAGGCCTGCGCCTCGAGCATCGCTTCGGCCTGCTGTTCCATCGCGTGCGCGTCGCGTAG
>DASVTJ010000213.1:0-2858 GCA_036387635.1 Duganella sp. | reverse complement strand
CGGCCGTCGCTGGTGTATGGCGACGATGGCGCCAGCAGCGTGATGTTCCGCATGCTGGCGACCCTGCCGGTGCTGATGATGCCGATGGCGCACGGCGCCAGGGTGCAACCGATCCACGTCGACGATCTGGCCGCCGTGGTGGTGCGGCTGGTGATGGAAGCTGGCGCGGTGCCGCGCGAGCTGGCCGTGGTCGGCCCGCGCGCCACCACCATGGCCGGCTATCTGCGGGCGCTGCGCGCAGGCATGCAGGCGCCATCGGCGCTGGTGATGGATTTGCCGATGCCGGTGGCGCGGCTGGTGGCGCGGGTGGCCGGCATGATTCCATCGAGCGCGCTGACGCCGGAGTCGCTGACGATGCTCGAACAAAGCGCCGGCGGCGGCAATACCGCCGATCCCGGCCCCGCCGCCGCGCTGCTGGGGCGTCCGCTGCGCGACCCGGCGCGGTTCACGCGGCCGGACCAGCGCATCGTCGCCGTGTGGTCGTGGGGCGCGCACTTGGTGACAGTGGCGATGGCTATCCTGTGGCTGGTGACGGCGTATGTGTCGTGGTTCGTCTGGCCGCATGCCGAGAGCATGGCGTGGCTGGGCGCGTGCGGTGTGCCGGCGTCCCTGCAGGAACCGATGCTGCTGGCGGCGAGTCTGACCGATGCCGCCGTCGGCGTGCTGCTGTTGCTGCGGCCGCGCCGTTGGCTGTGGGGGTTGCAGCTGGCGCTGGTGGGCGGCTACACGGCGCTGTTGAGCGTGTGTTTGCCGCAGTTCTGGCAGCATCCGTTCGGACCGCTGAGCAAGAACCTGCCGCTGCTTGCCATCATGGCGATAATGTGGCGATCGAGCGCAAAAAAAGATTAAACCGAGGATCAAACACGAGGATCAAAGCATGGAATACCTGGCCGTCAAATGGATGCATATCCTGTCCGCCACGCTGATGTTCGGCACCGGCTTCGGCACCGCCTTCTATATGTTCTTTGTCAACCGCACCGGCAACGTGCAGGCGATGGCGGTCGTCACGCGGCTGGTGGCCAAGGCCGACTGGTGGTTCACCACGCCGTCGGTGATCCTGCAGCCGCTGTCGGGGTTCTGGATGGTGCACCTGGCCGGGTTTCCGCTGTCGTCGCGCTGGATCGTCTGGTCGTTCGCGCTGTACCTGCTGGCCGGCGCGTGCTGGCTGCCGGTGGTGTGGCTGCAATTGAAGATGCGCGACATGGCCGCGCAGGCCGCCGCGACCGGCGTGCCGCTGCCGGCGCGCTACTGGCGCTACGAAAAAATCTGGACCGCGCTCGGCTTCCCGGCCTTCATCGGCCTGCTGGTGGTGTACTGGCTGATGGTGCACAAGCCGGCGTGACGGCCGTGCGGCTGCGTAACGTCCGTGGTCAGGTCCGACATTTCTACACGAGCCGGGCACTAGGCGTTTGAAGGTCCAGTTCGTGTGCGATTGGCGGAGCTGATCCTGGATGCTCAGACTGATACGACGCGGCCTTGCCAGCCGTTGTCGTCGCGGGCGATGAGGAGGCAGTCGCCCGGGCCGTCGGCGCAGGCCAGCAACGCGCCGCCTGGCGCCCACAGGGCGCTGCGTCCGGCGACGTCGTAGCCGCCCGACGGCGCGGCATGGTTGGCCATCAGCACGCCGATGCCGAAGTCGGCGGCGTAGCGATGCATCAGCGCGGCATCGTGCTCGTAGCCATTCTTCGAAATCAACACGCCGGCCAGATACAGCGCCGCGCCAGCTTGCGCGGCCGCCGCAGCGTGGGTACGGTGCGTGGTATCGGCGCAGATTGCCAGCGCGTAGCGATGACCGTTCAGTTCACGGCAATGCGCGCCAATTTCTCCGGCTTGCACGTACTGCTCTTCACCGGCGTGCAGATATTGTTTGCGGTAGACGTCGACCGTGCCGTCCGGCGCGAAGGCAAACGCGGCGATGTAGGGCAGGCCTTCGCCGCCGCACTGCTGCGGCGCGCCGACGATCACCGTCATGTGCGCGGCCCTGGCGGCGTCGCGGATTGGCGCCAGGCGCGTGTCGGAGGGCGTGAGCGCGCAGCCGCCCAGCAATGACGGCTCATAGCCGCTCAGCGACAACTCGGGAAACACCAGCAGATCCACGCCTGCGGCGCGCGCGGCGTCGATGAAGCGCACATGCGTACGGACGTTGGCTTCCACATCCCCCGCCGCAGATGGCGACTGCGCCGCCGCGATACAAATCGTCATGCTTATTCTCCTGCTTAATTTTCATGTTGAAGTGGCCGGCGTCGCAGGCCCTACTAATTATAGAGCGCGATCCAGTGCGCGCACCGGATCTGCGCGGGACGGCGGGGGGGGGGGGGGCGGCAGGGAGCGCCTTGCAACGCCAAACTGTGTTAAGGTTTGCCATTATCAAGCGTTTTCCTGCCGCTAGGCCTGCTTTTTGCCGGCCGCTCCACAGCGCATGTTGCCGCGAAAAAGTTTGACTGGTCATCCGATCACGTCTATACTCGCGAGTTCTCTATTTAGTCTGCGCATCGTATACGCTGTTTCAAGCCGCTCCCCGCGAGTGGCTATTCGCGCCTCCGCTGCAAAAATTAAACGGGACTGGTTTTAATGTATCAAAGGTTTTAGTCCCCGTGGCATGTTGCCCGGGTGTTCAACGTTGTTATTTAGTTGGGTTTAGAACGATGCCAACCATCAATCAACTGATTCGCAATCCACGCGTCGCTCTGACCGTGAAAAGCAAATCGCCGGCGCTCGAAAACAGCCCGCAAAAACGTGGTGTTTGCACCCGTGTGTACACCACCACTCCTAAGAAGCCTAACTCGGCTTTGCGTAAAGTCGCCAAAGTGCGTCTGACCAACGGTTTCGAAGTCATTTCGTACATCGGCGGTGAAGGC
>DASVTJ010000212.1:0-15276 GCA_036387635.1 Duganella sp. | reverse complement strand
CAAGGTAATTCAGGCCAATGGCCTGAATTACGGATTGCCCACCCTACGATTTGCGGCTGCGGTAACGTCTGCCTGCAAACCAAGCGCCGAGTAGCATCAAGCCGCCCAGGGCCAGGAACGCCAAATTCCCGAACCGGATATACGGCGTGAACCCCGCGGTGCCGCGCACTGTCGCCGACAGCACGCCGCGGCCGTAGAAGGGCAGCTGCTGCACGATGTGGCCGCGCGCGTCGATGATGGCGGTGGCGCCGTTGTTGGTCGAGCGCAGCATCGGGCGGCCGGTTTCGATCGACCGCATCTGCGAAATCTGCAGGTGCTGCGGGATCGCCACCGATTCGCCGTACCAGGCCAGGTTCGACACGTTCAGCAGCAAGGTCGCGGCCTTGGGCGCGTTGCGCAACTGGGCTGCGATTTCTTCGCCGAAGGCGTCTTCGTAGCAGATATTCGGCAGCACCAGCTGGTCCTTCACCGCGAACGGCGCCTGCAGGGCCTTGCCGCGGGTCTGGTCGCCCAGCGGGATGTGCATCAGGTCGGTGAACCAGCGAAAGCCCGGCGGGATGAATTCGCCGAAGGGCACCAGGTGGTGCTTGTCGTAGCGATAGGGCGTAACGCCGGCGGCACTGCCAGGCCCGATGGCGATCACGCTGTTCGAATAATTCGTCGGGCTGTCCGCCGTCGGGATGCCGAGCATCAGGTGGCTGCCGCTGTGCTTGACGAAATGATCCAGCGCGGCGATGTAGCTTTCCGGGAGCTGCTGCGGCGTGACCGGGATCGCCGTTTCCGGCGTGGCGATCAGGTCTGCCGGGGCCGCCGTGATCATGCCGCGGTAGCGCTCGATGATCTCGACCAGGTAGGCGGTGTCGAATTTCTGGTCCTGCCGCACGTCGCCCTGCAGCAGGCGCACCGTGATCGGCTGGCCGACTTCCTGGGTCCAGCTGATCTGCTTGAGGCCGAAGCCGGCGGCCATCACGGCGGCGAACAGGCCCAGGTTGCGCCAGCGCCTCTTGGGTTGCGTGAGCAGGGCCAGGCAGCCGGCGCACAGCGCGGCCAGGATGCCGACGCCGTACACGCCCACCAGGGGCGCATAGCCGCCAAGGGGCGAGACGTTGTGGGCGTAGCCCGAGGCGGCCCACGGAAAGCCCGTGAAGACCCAGCCGCGCAGCCATTCCGACACGCCCCAGGTCACGGGCAGCACCAGCAGCACGAAGGCGGTCACGGTCAGCGACCACTTGCGGCGCAGCCAGGAGGCGAGGCCGCCGGCAAAGGCGCCGAACAGGCCCATGTACAGGCCGAGCAGGGCGATGGCGATGGCGCCGAGGATGGCGGGCAGGCCGCCGAAACGGGTAATGGCGATGTACAGCCAGTGCATGCCGGCCACCGACCAGCCGAAGCCGAAGGCCCAGCCGAGCAGCAGGCCATGGCGCGGGCTGTTCTCGACGCCGACCCGGTAAAAGAAGTAGGCGAGCGAGAGAAACTGCACCGGCCACCAGCCGAACGGTTCGAACGAGAACAGGGAGAGAGCGCCGGCCAGCGCCGCCAGCACCATGGCCTTGGCCGAAGGACGGGTGGCGCGCACGAGCGGGTCAGGCGCGGCGGCAGGCTTGGAACGGCGGCGCAGCATCAATCGCGGTCGGTCTCAAGCAGCGGCAGTTTTTCGACCAGCAGCACGTGGATCTGGCGCGCGTCGGCGCGCAGCACTTCGAAGCGCAGGTTTTCCAGGTCGAACACTTCGCCCTTGTGCGGCATGCGTCCCAGGTGGCTGGCCACCAGGCCGCCGATGGTGTCGGCATCGGTGTCGAGCAGCTCGCAACCGACTTCTTCGTTGAACTGCTCGATCTCGGTCAGCGCCTTGACGCGCCAGCGCGGCCCCAATTGGCCTTCCTTGATCGACAGGACGTTGTCTTCTTCCTCGTCGAAGTCGTATTCGTCCTCGATGTCGCCGACGATCTGCTCGAGCACGTCCTCGATGGTGATCAGGCCGGCCACGCCGCTGTATTCATCGACCACGATGGCCATGTGATTGTGGTTGGCGCGGAAGTCGCGCAGCAGCACGTTGAGCCGCTTCGACTCGGGGATGAAAATGGCCGGACGCAGCATGTCGCGCA
Source organism: Duganella sp. (assembly GCA_036387635.1). GTDB lineage: Bacteria > Pseudomonadota > Gammaproteobacteria > Burkholderiales > Burkholderiaceae_D > Rugamonas. The sequence continues at coordinate 13,171 of DASVTJ010000212.1, read as the reverse complement.
CGTCGAAGGACTCTTCGGCGTAGTAGCGCAGCAGGTCCTTGGCCAGCAGGATGCCGATCACCTTGTCGCGTTCCCCTTCGATGGCGGGGAAGCGCGAGTGGGCCGTGGCCAGCACTTGCGGCATCCATTCCTCGATGGGTTTGGAAATGTCGATGACGTCCATCTGCGAGCGCGGGATCATGATGTCGCGCGCCGACAGGTCCGACACCTGGAACACGCCTTCGATCATCGACAGGGCGTCGGCGTCGATCAGGTTGCGTTCGTGGGCGTCGTGCAGGACTTCGAGCAGTTCCGCGCGGTTCTCGGGCTCGGGGGATATCAGGGCGGTGAGTCGCTCAAATAGCGACCGGTGGGGTTTGGCGTCAGTTTTGACGCCACTAGAGTGCTCTTGCATAGTAGGCGTGAGCCGTTGTGACGAAGGAGTATAGGATACACCAAAACCCCGATGACGCTGGTTTTTGTCAGAAAAACAGCGAACCTGAGCGGGGAGAAGAGGCCGGGTGCCATTTGAGTTTTCTCAGCGTCCCGGCCTTTCACCGGGAGCATGCTGGACGAATTCTTTCAACTAAAGGTGGTCTTGTGATGACTATCTTGGCCGGCACGGTTCGACGCATTAATCCTCGACAGAGCAAGACCAACTGCGTTAACTGCGCAATTGCAACGGATGCAATGCTGGCAGGACGTCCTGCTTCGGCGATGCGTGGAGGCCCGCATAGCATCGCTATACTTGAACAGATATTTGGAGCAAAATTCAGTGTGGCTGGCGATCTTGGCGAAGTAACAAACGTTCTGTTGGCCGCAGGTAGTGGAAGTCGCGGGATTGTCTACGGTAGCCGCAGCGGAGGAGTAGGGCACGTCTTCAATGCCGTCAATCAAAACGGCGTTGTGCGCTTCCTCGACGGGCAAACTGGCAAAGCTGCCATAGTCAGCGGTTACATCGGGTTTTGTTTTTTAAGGACCAACTAATGGATACGGTTAATTGCACTGCGGCTTTAAAAATCGCGCGCGCCAAGGTCGATGAACTGGGTCGGATGGCGGGCGATGCATTCGACATTTTGACCGCTGAAACAAAAGAAGTGAAGCAAGGTTGGCTGTTTTTCTACAACTCAGCCGATTTTATCCGGACCCGCGACCCAATGTGCGCGCTCGCGGGTAATGGACCACTTTTGGTTTTCCGGAACGGCCAGGTCGCCACGCTGCCGACAGCGGTGCCTTGGCAGGACGCCATCGGCCAAATGTCCGACTCCGGAGCGGACGGGAGGCTGAGTCATTCCGCGTAGGGATCGGCGTAGCCGAGCGCGGCCAGCAACTCGGTTTCGATGCCTTCCATTTCGGTCGCTTCCTCGTCGTCCTCGTGGTCGTAGCCTTGCGCGTGCAGCACGCCGTGCACGATCAGGTGGGCGGCGTGTTCTTCGACCGACTTGTTTTGCTCGGAAGCTTCGCGCTCCAGCACGTCCGTGCACAGGATGATGTCGGCCTGCGTCGGCGCGTCGTCGGCCATCTCTTCGCCTTCGTTGTAGGCGAACGTCAACACGTTGGTGGCGTAGTCCTTGCCGCGGTACTCGCGGTTGAGCACGCGGCCTTCTTCGGCGTCGACGAAGCGGATCGTCAACTCGGCCGGGGCGAACAAGGCGGCCTGGATCCAGCGGCGGATTGTCGGACGGGTGATGGTTTCTTTCAGGCGGGCGTCGGGATACTGCACCGACAAGGTCAACTTATTTTTTGCGGACATTTTTAAGAGCGGTGGCTTTGAGTAACGGGGCGATCTCGGCTTCATGGTTCTGCGCCGTTTCGTAGGCGTCGACGATGCGCGCGACCAACGGATGGCGCACCACGTCCTCGCTGTTGAAATGGCTGAAGGCGATGCCGCGCACATCCTTCAACACCTGCACCGCGTCGACCAGGCCGCTTTTCTGGCTCTTGTGCAAGTCCACCTGCGTGACGTCGCCGGTGATGACGGCCTTGCTGCCGAAACCGATGCGGGTCAGGAACATCTTCATCTGTTCGACGGTGGTGTTTTGCGCCTCGTCCAGAATCACGAACGCGTGGTTCAACGTGCGCCCGCGCATGTAGGCCAGCGGTGCGACCTCGATGACTTGCTTCTCGAACATTTTCTGCGTGCGGTCAAAGCCCAGCAGGTCGTACAGCGCGTCGTACAGCGGCCGCAGGTATGGGTCGACCTTTTGGGCCAGGTCGCCGGGCAGGAAGCCGAGGCGTTCGCCCGCTTCGACGGCCGGGCGCGTCAGGATGATGCGTTTGACGGCGTCGCGTTCGAGCGCGTCGACCGCGCAGGCGACGGCCAAGTAGGTCTTGCCGGTGCCGGCCGGGCCGACGCCGAAGCTGATGTCGTGCTCGAGGATGTTGCGCAGATAGCGGATCTGGTGTGGCGTGCGCCCGCGCAAGTCGGTGCGGCGCGTCTTGAGCACCGGGCTGTTGATCTCCGGCTCGACGAACGGCGCGTCGAGAACCGAGCGCGGCTGCGGCTTGGCCTTGGCGCCGTCGCGATCGGCATCGGCCTCGGCATCACCTTCGGTATCGCTGTCCGGCGCGCTGGCGGCCGCTGTCGCGGCGGCGGCCAGGCCGGCGCGCTGTTCGACCAGCGCCAGTTGCACTTCCTCGATCGGCACGATCTTGTTGGCGACGGCGTAGAACTGTTCGAGGATTTGCACCGCGCGTTCGGCATTGTGGCCGCTGACGATGAATTTCTCGCCGCGACGGAAAATGGTGACGTCCAGCGCGGACGAGATCTGCCGCAGGTTTTCGTCGAGCGGGCCGCACAAATGGGCCAGGCGCGAGTTATCGAGCGGCTCCGGGACAAAATAATGCGGCTGAACAGGGGTCTTGGTTTTCAATGGGATACTTTATGAGGTGGAACGTGGGGCGCACTGCGGCGCACAGGCGATAGTTTAACGTAATTTTTCGGCGACAACCGCGCCGCCGCGTGTTTTGAACGGGCCGCGCCGCCGCCACCGCACGTTACAACGTTGCACCCTCGTTCAACGCGTTGCCGGGGCGGATTGAGAACCGACGCGCCGTGTATCAAATTGCATGATGTAACAATTTCCGACAGGTTCTTGCGTGCGACAGGCTCGAGCCCCATGTGATGAAATAGCTTACTTGTCAAGTTTTCTAGCCGTCGGTTGATGTCAAACAATCTTCACGTTGCGCGCCCCGGCTGGAATAGCGCCTTTAAGCATAGAATTCTATTGCACGAAAGGCAATTGATGAAAACCGAAGGCATCGATAACTTAATTGATAAATTCTAAGTTGTCCTTAAGTTCCGACCAGCACTATCTGTTCACCCAACCAACGAGGAAAATCATGGCACACCACGCTCTTGCTTCCCAGGAAAGCTACAACCCGAACCATCTCCTGGACATCTTGCTCGGCAAGATGCAACTGAAAAACGACGCCGCGCTGTCGCGCCTGCTGGAAGTGGCTCCGCCGGTGATCAGCAAAATCCGTCACCACCGACTGCCGGTCGGCGCCTCGCTGCTGATCCGCATGCACGAGGTGACCGGCATGAGCATCCGCGACCTGCGCGACCTGATGGGCGACCGCCGCACGAAATATCGTCTGTCCGACGCCCAGGGCCGACCAAAACCAGAAGATCGTCCAGAAAAGGCCGAGGCCGGAAACTACGCGCGGCATTAATGCGCGCGCAGCGCCAGCACTTGCTTGCCGCGGTTGGGCGCCGCGTTGAACCTTCAGCGCGCCTCAACCCGGCCGGCAGGTAGCCCGGCGATCCGCCTTGGTTGTCTTGTTGTGCATGTTTCAAGCGGTAACAGTCAGCAAGCGTGGTTAGCTCAGCGGCTCAGCAGCTAACTCAGCGATTAGCTCAGCAGCACCATCGAAATTTCATCGTACTGCAGTTCCGTTTCGCGGAACACTTGCAGATAGATTTCCTCGTCGAGGCCCAGCGCGTTCCAGGCCACCGTCGACACCGGCGGAACCAGATCGTCCCGCATCTGCGCCAGATCGAGCGCGTGCACGATGGCGTCGGCCACGTGGATGATGGAAGCCAAAAAACCCGCGCCCGGCGCCTCGGGATCGTGATGGCCGCCGATGGCCAGCCGCATCGTATCGGAAAAATTCCAGTGCTCGGCCAGCGCCATGCCGGCGTCGACGTGATCGACGCCCAGCACCTTGCGTTCGGCCTCCAGCAAATAACAGTCGTGCTCCGCGCGGTAGGCGATCGTCACCGAGTATTGATTCGGGAAGCACGACACCAGCACCAGCCTGCCGATATCGTGCAGCAGCCCGGCCGTGAAGGCGTAATCCTGATTGAACCGCATCTGCCGCGCCAGCACCTTGGCGCAGGCGGCGGTGGCGATCGAGTGGCGCCAGAACGCCTTGTGGTCGAAGCCGGGGCAGTGGCCCTCGGCGAAGCAGCCGGTGACGGCCGCCGCCGTGATCAGGTTGCGCGTGGTCTGGAAGCCCAGGTAGGTGATCGCCTGTTGGATCGTCGTCACCTTGACCTGCAGCCCGTACAACGACGAATTGGCCAGCCGCAGCGTCTTGGCCGTCAGCGCTTGGTCGTACGACACTTTCTTGGCCAGCACCGAGATGTCGACATCGTCCTGGTCGATGCTGTTGAGCAGCTCCATCACCACCGCCGGCAGCGATGGCAGATCGTCGAGCGTGCGCACCACGTCGTCGTAACTGAGGGTGTTACTCATGCTCGGGGTTCTCCTGTCTGCCCAGCCGGTAGTCCGACACGAAGCGGCGCAACAGCGCCGTGGCCCAGTCGCTGCCGCTGTCGGCGTCGTTCTTGCGGAACAGTTGGTCGATGCGTTGCTGGTGGCGGATGAGCGTCGCCTGCGCCACTTCCGGCGGCACGTCCTCGCCGGTGATCGGCAGGATGGCGATGCCGTGGCGCGGCATCAGCGCCAGCATGGCCTCGGTCAGCACGGTGCCCTGCGGCAGCAGCACGTGACCCTGGACGTCGAGCAGCACGTCGGACAGGACCATGCCCGGCCGCACCTGGGCCAGCGCCAGTTGATGATAATTGCCCGTCATGGTGTCCCTCGCGAATGTCGGCGTGGCCCGCTGTTCGACGGACCCGATCCTGTTGCACGATAGTACCATCGCGCGCCGGAGAAGTCTGCCGGGCATCGATCCGGACGCCCATACCGTTGCCGTCCCGCCCCACACCGGCCACGCGCACCGTGCCAAGGCCTGCCAATTCTTGCCAATATGTAGGCCATACCGTACATTGGGACGTTACCGTCAAAAATGTGGTCGGAGGAGAACGTTCGATGTTTGGTATTCAAGGCCGTTTGACGCTGCTGTTCGTGCTCATCGTGACCCTGGTGCTGGGGATTTCCGGCACCTACGCGCAATACAGCCTCGGCCACGAACTCGAAGTGAGCAACCAGCGCCTGCGCCAGGGCGTGCTGACCCGGCTGCAAACCAGCCTGCCGTCGGCGCTGTGGGACCTGGACAAGGCCAAGGTCGACAACATCGTCGCCGCTGAGATGATGCCGCCCGAACTGGTGTCGATCCGTGTCTACGACACCTCGGTCGGCCTGTTTTCCGGCCGCCTGCGCCACGCGGACGGCAAGATCGGCGTGATCGAGAACGACGCGGCCGTGCCCGGCACGCCGGTGGTGGCCGACCTGTCCTACCGCGACTCGGCCGCCGGCGGCGCGGCGCTCAAGCCGGTCATCGTCGGCCGGGTGGTGGTCAACTTCAGCCGCGCGCAGATCGACGCCACCTTGGCGGCCGAGGTGCGGCGCAAGGTGATCGAGGTGTTGCTGCTCGACCTGATCCTGGTGGCGGCGCTGGCGTTGTCGCTGCGTATCGTGTTCGATCCGCTCAAGCGGCTGCGCGACGGCCTGTTCGACCTGGCCACGCGCGGCAGCGACGAGGTCGAGGAGCTAGCCGACAGCCGCCACGACGAACTGGGCGAAGTCATCCGTGGCTTCAACGCCATCCAGCGCAAGGTCAAATCGAACATCCAGCGCATCCGCGAGGCCGAGGACGACGCCCGCAAGTCGGCCAAGGCCACCGCCCGCGCCATGGACGACCTGCGCCGCACGCAGGAGTCGCTGCTGCAGGCCGAGCGGCTGGCCTCGTTGGGCGGGCTGGTGGCCGGCGTCGCCCACGAGATCAACACGCCGGTCGGCATCGCGCTCACCAGCGCCTCGGTGCTGATGGAGGCCACCGAGAAGGTGCAGCTGGCCGTCGAGGGCGGCGCCATCAAAAAATCCGACATCATGCGCTACCTGGACACGGCCGCCGAAAGCACCCGTCTGATCATGAACAACGCCTACCGCGCCGCCCACCTGATCCACAGCTTCAAGCAGATCGCCGTCGACCAGGTCAGCGAGGCGCGCCGCCGCTTCGAATTGCGCGACTATATCAACGAGGTGGTGTCGAGCCTGCAGCCCAAGCTGAAGAAGACGCACATCGCGGTCGATATCGACTGTCCGGCCGATATCGTGCTCGACAGCTATCCAGGCGCGCTGGCGCAGGTGATCACCAATTTGACGCTCAACTGCGTCGACCACGCGTTCGAGCCCGACGACGAGGGGCGCATCGGTATCGGCGTGACGCCCCAGGGCGACTGGATCGAAATGACGGTTACCGATAACGGCAAGGGCATCGCGCCGGAAATGCTGGACAAGGTGTTCGATCCGTTCGTGACCACGCGGCGCGGGCAGGGCGGCACCGGACTGGGATTGAATATCGTGTTCAACCTGATGGCCAAGCAATTTGGCGGCACGGTCACCGTCGCCAGCGTGCTCGGCCAGGGGGCCTGCTTCACGTTGCGCATGCCGTGCGTGACGCCGGTCGACGACGCCAGCGCGCATCCGGAGACCCGCGTGCCCGCGTGAACGGCCAAAAAAAATCCCGCACCAGGCGGGATTGTTGTCGTCAGACGTTGGACGAGGCCGCGCGCGGCGGCGCCGACGGCCGATCAGTTGTCGAACGTGACGGTTGGCGCGCGGCGGCGGGCGGTGAAGCCCAGCAGCGCCAAACCCAGCGCCATCATGACCGAGGTTGCCGGTTCCGGCACCGGCATGGCGGCCTCGTCGAGCACCGGCTGGTTCGGACCGGTCTTCGGCAGGGCTGCCAGATCGACATTGCCGTCATCGCGGGCGGCGCTCTCGCCGGTGATCAGGCACTCGGTGCCGGCATGCTGCGGGCAGTTGCCCGCTTCATCCCCAGCTTCAATTGTTGCAGCTGCGCTAGGGGCCTGAGCGGCCACGGCGGCTTCGGCGTGCGCGGTGCCACTCAGGCTCAACGCGAACAGCAACGGTGTTAAAAACGGTAATATTTTCACGGTACACTCCTGGGACTTGACTACGGTGCAGGGCGTTAACATCAATTTAATGCAACCACCTTAGACTTGCTTCGCGGTGAGCACGAGGCTGACTGCTAGTCGGGTATTAAACCACAACCCATAGCACATTGCTATGAGGAGTTTTGTAAGAGAAAGTAAATATTGCGATGCAGCAAAACTCGTGTGCGGATCGGATACACCGTTTGGCGATGGTCACAGTGGCTTGGCCACGTCGTAATTTTGCATGGGAAGCAAGATGATATCGAGATATAGAAATATCCGGCGCACAACAGGATTGACGGTGGTCGCGGGCGCCGTAGCCGCAGTGCTGGCATTGGCCGGCTGCGCCAGCGGCAACCGCCAGGGTGCCGAAGAGGCGCCATCGTCGTCGCCGGCAACCGTGGCGCCGGTCGGCCCCAATCCGCACGTATTGCTGATGGGCGAGGTGCACGACAACACGCAGGGCCACCGGCTGCGCTACGACCTGCTGCGCCAGCGTGTCGAGGGCGGCTGGCGCCCGGCCATCGTCATGGAGCAGTTCGACCGGGAAGACCAGGATCTGCTGAACAAGGCGCAAAAGGGCTGCCTCGACGCGCAGTGCGTGATCCGCGTCGTCAACGGTGCGCGCTGGGACTGGCAGCTGTACTACCCGGTGATCCAGCTGGCGCTGACCTACCAGCTGCCGCTGGTGGCCGGCAACCTGTCGCGCGCCGACGCTTCGCGCGTGGTGCGCGACGGCATCACCGCCACCTTCGATCCGCAAAGCGTCAAGGATTACCGCCTGGACCAGCCGCTGCCGGCCGACCTGCGCGGCGCCCAGCAAAAGGAAATCATGACCGGGCACTGCAATATGGTGTCCGACATGCTGATCGACGGCATGGTCAACGCCCAGGTCGCACGCGACATCTGGATGGCCAAGATCGTGCGCGACCAGCGCCCGCGCGATGTCGTGCTGATCGCCGGCAACGGCCACGTGCGCAAGGACATCGGTGTCGGGCGCTGGATCAATCAGATTCAGCCTATACTGACAGTGCGCAGCGAGGGCTTTGTGGAAGGCGACGACGGTGATAAAAACGCCGGCCGGTACGACCAGGCATACAAGCTCAAGACGCAACAGCGCCCCGATCCATGTGTCAAATTCAAAACCAAATGAAAACCGTCTACGTTCCCGAGGCGCCGCAGCGCGCCGACATCGATACGATGCAAGGCGCCACGCTGCTCGAGTTCGGCGCCAACTGGTGCGGCCACTGCATGGCCGCGCAGCCGCCGTTGCAGCAAGCCATGGCCGGACACGACGCCGTGGCCCATTACAAAATCGAGGACGGTCCCGGCCGCCCGCTGGGGCGCTCCTACCGCGTCAAATTGTGGCCGACCTTGATCTTCCTGCGCGACGGCGTCGAGGTGGCGCGCGTGGTGCGTCCGCTCAAGGCCGACGAGATCGCCGCCGGACTGTCGCAAATCGATCACTAGGCATTTAGGAATTGCAATCATATCTGCTTGGCAAGCTGCGGATCGGGTGTGTATGATAAAGCGCACCATCCATCCGCAGGAGCTTCACGCATGAGCCAGTCTCAACCGGCATCGTCCAAGACCAATAAGCCGTCCACGGTGCTGTTTGCCAGCCTGATCGGCACCACCATCGAATTCTTCGACTTCTATATCTACGCCACCGCCGCCGTGCTGGTGTTCCCTAAACTGTTCTTCCCCGCCAGCGATCCGGCCGCCGCCACGTTGCAGTCGCTGGCCACGTTCGCCATCGCCTTCTTCGCGCGCCCGGTCGGCTCGGCCGTGTTCGGCCACTTCGGCGACCGCGTCGGCCGCAAGGCCACCTTGGTGGCGGCGCTGCTGATGATGGGTATCTCGACGGTGGTGATCGGCATGCTGCCGACCTATGCCCAGATCGGCACGCTGGCGCCGGCGCTGCTGGCGCTGTGCCGCTTCGGCCAGGGTTTGGGATTGGGCGGCGAGTGGGGCGGCGCGGTGCTGCTGGCGACCGAAAACGCGCCGCCGGGCAAGCGCGCGTGGTACGGCATGTTCCCGCAGCTGGGCGCGCCGATCGGCTTCTTCCTGTCGGGCGGCATTTTCCTGGTGCTGAGCGAGGTGCTGACCGACGCCGAATTCTTCAGCTATGGCTGGCGCATTCCGTTCCTGGCCAGTTCGCTGCTGGTGATCGTCGGCCTGTACATCCGCCTCAAGATCCACGAGACGCCGGACTTCCAGAAGGTGCTCGACAAGAACGAGCGCGTCAAGGTGCCGGTGGTGACGGTGTTCCGCGATCATGGCCGCGTGCTGGTGCTGGGCACGTTGATCGCGCTGGCCACGTTCGTGCTGTTCTATCTGATGACGGTGTTCGCGCTCAGCTGGGGCACCACGGCTTTGAAGTTCACCCGCAAGGATTTCCTGATCCAGCAATTGTTCGCCGTGCTGTTCTTCGGCCTGACGATTCCGATCGCCGCCTTGTGGGCCGACCGCTACGGCCGCCGCACCACGCTGATGTGGGTCTCGGCCGCCATCGCCGTGTTCGGACTGGCGTTGGCGCCGTTGTTCGGCTCCGGCAGCGTGGTGCAGATCACCGTGTTCCTGTCGGTCGGGCTGGCGCTGATGGGCATGACGTACGGACCGCTGGGCACCATGCTGTCCGAGCTGTTCCCGCCGGAGGTGCGCTACACCGGTGCCTCGCTGACGTTCAACCTGGCCGGCATCCTGGGCGCCTCGCTGGCGCCATACATCGCGACCTGGCTGGCGACCAACTACGGCTTGCAGTACGTCGGCTACTACCTGTCGGGCGCTGCGGTGATCAGCCTGGTGGCGCTGCTGCTGGTGAAGACCGGCGATGCCCGCAGCGCCAAGCCGGCGTAACGGCCAACCGGCAGTCATCCTATGACTTCTCGCAATTCCCGAGGAACCGCCCGGCGCCGTGCCGGGCGGGCCGGGGAATCCACCACTTTGCCGCGCATATGCGCGGCGATCGGCTTATCTTTTTGCTTGCTTATCAAGTTTTATGGTTGTACGATGACATACGACTAAAGTGATCTCGTGGAGACCGAGAGATCATCACCAAAACCAAAATATAAGTGATGCCATGAACCTGAGCGAGCCTGTAAAGGTAGTAAATCCGGCGGTACCTCCGCACGCGATCGGCCAAGCCGTCGGTAAATACCGGTGGACCATTTGCGCCCTGTTGTTTTTCGCCACCACCGTCAACTACCTGGATCGCCAGGTATTGAGCCTGCTGGCGCCGGACCTGTCCAAGGAGTTCGGCTGGACCAACACCGACTACGCCAACATCGCCGCCGCCTTCCAGTTCGTCTACGCGGTGTCGATGCTGTTCGCCGGCCGCGTGGTCGACAAGATCGGCACCAAGGCCGCCTACGTGGTGGCCATCGTCATCTGGTCGCTGGGCGCGATCATGCACGCGTTCTCGGTGCCGATGGGCGAGGGCGCGGCCGTCATCGGCGCCGCCTTCGGCGTGGTGCTGGTGCCGTCGATTATCGGCTTCATGATTTCGCGCGCGGTGCTGGCCGTCGGCGAGGCGGGCAACTTCCCGGCCGCGATCAAGGCCACTGCCGAATACTTCCCGAAGAAAGAGCGCTCGTTCGCCACCGGCATCTTCAACTCCGGCGCCAACGTCGGCGCGATCCTGGCGCCGATCACGGTGCCGGTCATCGCCGCCATCTGGGGCTGGCAGTCGGCGTTCATCATCATCGGCCTGCTGGGCTTTCTGTGGATGGCGGTCTGGCTCTGGCTGTACGAAAAGCCGGAGCAGCAAAAGCGCCTGTCGAAAGAGGAACTGGCCTACATCCGCAGCGACAGCGTGCAGCCGGTCGAGACCACCGAGCAGGCGTCGGCCGCCGCCGCCAGAAAAGTATCGTGGTTCCAGCTGCTGAAATACCGCCAGACCTGGGCCTTCGCCTTCGGTAAATTCAGGACCGACGGTGTCTGGTGGTTCTTCCTGTTCTGGCTGCCCACCTACCTGTCGGCGCAATACGGCATGAAGGGCGACGCTATCATCGTGCCGCTGGCCGTGTTGTACAGCATGACGATGATCGGCTCGATCGGCGGCGGCTGGTTCCCCAGCTACTTCATGGCGCGCGGATACGCGCCGTACGACGGCCGCATGAAAGCCATGCTGGTGATAGCCTTCTTCCCATTGGTGGTGCTGCTGGCGCAACCGCTCGGCGCCATCAGCTTCTGGGTGCCGGTGCTGCTGATCGGCGTGGGCGCGTCGGCCCACCAGGCCTGGTCGGCGAACATCTTCACCACCGTATCGGACATGTTCCCGCAAAAATCGGTGGCCTCGGTGATCGGCATCGGCGGCATGGCCGGCGGCCTTGGCGGCGTGGCGCTGACCAAGTTGGGCGGCTGGGTGTTCGACTACTACAAGTCGGTCAACGACATCCGCACCGGCTACATGATCATGTTCGCCATCTGCGCGCTGGCCTACCTGGTGGCGTGGTGCGTGATGAAGGCGCTGGTGCCGCGTCACAAGGAAATCACCGATCTGTAAGCGGGCCTGGTCCCGCGCCGGCCGGGGCGCCTTGTTCGCTTCCCGGCTGGCGCTGCTCGTCGCCGGCGGCGCTTTCTGCGCCACCGCATCGGCGGCGCCGGGCATCCGCGTCGAGCCGTTCGGCGTGGGCGCCGACGGCCAGCCGGTCGAGAAAGTGGTGCTGGAAAACCAGCGTGGCATGCGGCTGGCGTATATCGATCGCGGCGCCACCTTGGTCGGCGTCGACGTCGCCGACCGTCGCGGCAAACGGCGCAATGTCCTTCTCAGCTTGCCCGATCTGGCGTCGTATGAGCGCAGCAAGCGCCAGTACGCCGGCATTATCGGCCGCTACGCGGGCCGCATCGGCGGCGCGCGCTACACGCTCGACGGCAAGACGGTTCAACTGATACCGTTCCGGTACTCGCCCGCCTTCACGTTGCACGGCGGCCCGAATGGCTACGAAACGCGGCTGCGGCGCCGCCAGGATTTCGCCGACGCCGAATCGATCGGATCGATCTACCGCCTGCACAGCCCCGACGGCGATCAGAACTTCCCCGGCGCGCTCGACATCAGCGTCACCTATCGCTTGCTGCGCAAGCGCGACGAATTCCAGATCGAATACGGCGCCACCACCGACGCGCCGACGGTGGTCAACCTGACCAACCACGCCTACTTCAACCTGGCCGGCGCCGCCACCGCCGATTTGTCGACGCACCGTTTCCAGATCGACGCCGACCGCTACGCCGTCACCGACGCCAACCGCGTGCCGACCGGCGTGCTGGCCGGCGTGGCCGGCACGCCGCTGGACTTTCGCCGTCCGGCCAGCATCGCCGAGCGCCTGCGCGCGCCGATCGCGCCGCTGATCGGGCCATCGGGATACGACCATGTGCTGGTGTTTGCCAGGGGCGCCGGCGCTTACCGCAAGGTGGCCGTCATCGACGACACGGCCAGCGGCCGCCGCATGGAAGTGCGCACCACCGAGCCGTCGGTGGTGTTGTACAGCGCCGGCGGCTTCGACGGCAAGGAGATCGGCAGCGAAGGCGTCGGCTACCGTCGCCACGCCAGCTTCGCGTTCGAAACCCAGCACCTGCCGGACAGCCCGAACCATCCGGCGTTCCCGACGACGGCGCTGTACCCCGGCCAGCGCCTGCACTCGCTGACCAGCTTTCGCTTCTCCACCGTGGGCCGGCGCGACCAAGGGCGCGACCAGGAACGCAACTAAGTCCGGCAAAGGCGCGGGTCCGCGCCATGGCGCGCGTGATAAGATCCCCGCTTTGGCGCCGCGCCGGGTGAACGACGTCGGCGGCCATGCCACCCCGACAGTGCGATCATGAAAAAAACCGTAGCAACCATCCGCGACGTGGCGGCGGCAGCCGGCGTCTCGACGGCCACCGTCT